>CAMNGN010000061.1 GCA_946538475.1 uncultured Blautia sp. | reverse complement strand
ACCAAACTGTCAAGAAAAAACACTTGACACCACCCTCATAATCCTGTAATATAGGCAAGGTGATTTAAATGGAGAAATTTGTGGAACAGACCCTGCTCTACGACTTCTACGGCGAACTCCTCACCGAGCGCCAGCGCCAGGTATACGAGAGCGTAGTCCTGGACGACTGCTCACTCAGCGAAGTGGCCGAGGAGTTATCCATCAGCAGGCAGGGAGTTCATGATATGATACGCAGATGCAACTCGATCCTTGCGGAGTACGAAAACAAGCTTCATCTGGTAGAACGGTTTGTAGACATCCGGTCCAAGATCCGGCGTATCAGTGCCCTGGCAGATGACGCGGGCATCCGTGAGATCACAGCAATCTGCACCGAAGTGTTGGAGGAACTATAATATATGGCATTTGAAAGTCTGACCGAAAAACTTCAGAACGTGTTCAAACGGCTCCGCAGCAAAGGCCTTCTGACCGAAGCGGATGTAAAGACAGCTCTGAAAGAAGTCAAGATGGCCCTCCTCGAGGCAGACGTCAACTTTAAAGTCGTCAAGCAGTTTACCAAAGCGGTTCAGGAACGTGCGGTAGGCCAGGATGTAATGACAGGCCTCAACCCCGGCCAGATGGTCATCAAGATCGTCAACGAAGAGCTGGTAAACATGATGGGCGAGCCGCAGGAGCTTCCGATCAAGCCCGGCAACGACATGACCATCATCATGATGGCAGGCCTTCAGGGCGCGGGTAAAACCACGACGGCAGCAAAACTTGCAGGGCAGCTCAAGTCGAAAGGCAAAAGACCTCTTCTGGTCGCCTGCGACGTATACAGGCCCGCGGCCATCACACAGCTGCAGGTAAACGGACAGAAGCAGGGCGTCGAAGTCTTCACCATGGGTGACAGACAAAGCCCCGTGGACATCGCAAAAGCGGCTGTCGAACACGCAAAAAACAACCAGCAGAACGTGGTCATCATCGACACTGCCGGCCGTCTGCACATCGACGAAAACATGATGCAGGAGCTGGCCGACATCAAAGCGGCAGTGCCCGTAGACAGCACAGTGCTTGTGGTCGACGCCATGACCGGTCAGGACGCAGTCAACGTTGCATCGACCTTCTCCGAGAAGGTAGGCATCGACGGCGTAATCCTTACCAAGCTGGACGGTGATACCAGGGGCGGTGCGGCCCTTTCCATCAAGGCGGTCACCGGCAAGCCGATCTATTACGTCGGTATGGGCGAAAAACTCTCCGATCTGGAACAGTTCTACCCCGAACGTATGGCATCCCGAATCCTGGGCATGGGCGACGTGATGAGCCTCATCGAAAAAGTCGAGGCCACTGTCGATAAAGAAAAAGCGCAGGAAATGCAGAAGAAGTTCAAAAAGATGGACTTCGACTTTAACGATTACCTTACAAGCCTTGACCAGATGAACAACATGGGCGGCATCGGCAGCATCTTAAGCATGCTCCCCGGCGTCGGACACAAGGCAAAAGAACTGGAAGGCATGATCGACGAAAAAGCGATGAACCGCACCAAATCGATCATCCTCAGCATGACTCCTCAGGAGCGTGCCAATCCTTCCATCCTCAATCTTTCCCGCAAGAACCGCATTGCCAAAGGCGCAGGCGTCGATATTATCGAAGTCAACCGCCTGGTCAAGCAGTTTGAGCAGAGCAAAAAGATGATGAAACAGATGCCCGGAATGATGGGCGGCAAAGGCGGTATGAGAGGCGGCGGATTTAAGCTTCCTTTCTAAATAGATTCACAGAGTTGTGAGCAAACAAATTATTATCATATTGGAGGAAAACAAAAATGGCAGTAAAAATCAGACTGAGAAGAATGGGACAGAAGAAAGCACCTTTCTATAGAATCGTTGTTGCAGATTCCCGCAACAAACGTGACGGAAGAGCTATCGAAGAGATCGGCCTGTACGATCCGACCTGCGATCCCAGCATGTACAGAGTAGACGAAGAAGCAGCAAAGAAATGGCTTGCTGCAGGCGCTCAGCCGACCGAGACTGTAGCCAAGATCTTCAAGCTCGCAGGGATCGAGAAATAATTGATCTGTGTGTTGTACCTACGGATGCAAGACCGGGGAGGTAAGGCATGAAAAATCTTGTAGAAGTTATTGCGAAATCTCTTGTTGATAATCCGGATGAGGTTGTTGTAACAGAAACAGAAAAAGAGGATTGTATCCTGATAGAACTGAAAGTCGGAGCATCTGACATGGGTAAGGTGATCGGCCGTCAGGGAAGGATCGCAAAAGCGATCAGGTCTGTTGTCAAGGCAGCTTCCTCTAAAAGCAGTAAGAAAGTTATTGTGGATATTCTTCAATGAAAAAAGTGGGAGCTATGGCAACATGGCTCCTTCTTTTACATCATAGGCAAATTAACAATGCCCGGCTGCTGATTGTATGGTAAATAAAGATTAAGGATATTAAATATGGAAGATTTTCTTAAAGTAGGCACCATCACGACTACACACGGCGTGCGCGGAGAGGTAAAAGTATATCCGACGACCGACGATCCCGAACGCTTTCTCGACCTGAAAAGGGTGTTTCTGAACACGGGACGCGAAATGCTCCCCCTCACCATCAAAGGAGTAAAGTTCTTTAAGAACCTGGTCATTCTCAAATTTACCGAGATCGATAATATCAATGACATAGTCGGCTACAAGGGGATGGACCTCCTTATCCCGCGCGAAGAAGGCGCGGAGCTTGGCGAAGATGAGTATTATATAGCCGATCTGATCGGCATGGAAGTGTATCTGGAAGACGGAACCCTCTACGGCACACTCAAGGACGTCATGGAGACCGGAGCGAACGATGTGTATATCGTAAAGAAAGCAAGTGGAGGAGAGATCCTTCTTCCTGCCATCCACGAATGTATACTTGATGTGAACCCCGAGGAAGGCAAAATGACGGTTCATCTGATGAAGGGCCTGGAGTAACCGGTAAGCACAGGTTCTGAATCGATAAGGAGCGAGCGTATGATGAATTTTCATGTACTGACACTATTTCCTGAAATGATCGAGAACGGTATGGGGACAAGTATTACAGGCCGTGCCATCGAAAAGGGAGCGCTGTCGGTAAACGCGGTGAATATACGTGATTATGCCTTTAACAAGCATCAATCGGTCGATGATTATCCCTACGGCGGCGGTGCCGGCATGCTGATGCAGGCCGAACCGGTCTACCTTGCCTGGGAATCTATCGCAAAAAACATACCCGGAGGGCACCCGAGAACGGTCTATCTGACGCCCCAGGGAAAAACTTTCGATCAGGCAGCAGCCCGTGAGCTCGCCCGGGAAGAAAATTTGATCCTTTTATGCGGGCATTACGAAGGCATCGACGAGAGAGTGCTCGAAGAGATCGTGACGGACAGTATTTCTATCGGTGATTACGTGCTGACAGGCGGCGAACTTGCCGCAATGGTGGTCATGGACGCAGTCTCCCGAATGGTTCCGGGCGTGCTCGGAAACGAGGATTCCGCCGATACAGAATCGTTTAGCGCCGGCCTTCTTGAGTACCCGCAGTACTCCAGACCGCAGGTGTGGCATGGCAAAGAAGTGCCCGAGGTGCTGATGTCCGGCCATCATGGGAACGTAGACGCCTGGAGACGTGAGCAATCCATCATCAGGACGGTAGAACGCCGTCCCGACTTACTCAAAACAGCCGATTTAACCAACAAAGAATGGAATTTTGTACGGCAGCTGAAGAAGAAACTAAAAGAAGAGCAGCAGGCCGGAGAGGACGAACAGGAATAGATGAAAACTTCTGATTTTTATTATGATCTTCCAAAGGAGCTCATCGCGCAGGATCCGCTGGAAGACCGCAGTTCTTCGAGACTTATGCATCTGTCACTCGCTGACGGAAGCATTGAACATAGACACTTTACAGACATTCTCGACTACCTTAAACCGGGGGATTGTCTGGTGATAAACGACACAAAAGTTATTCCGGCAAGGCTCTACGGACACCGGGAAAAGTCGGGCGGAGTGGTGGAGATCCTGCTCCTTAAACGCATGTCCGGAGACACCTGGGAGTGCCTGGTAAAACCCGGAAAAAAGGCCAGAACAGGCGAGAGGATCGTGTTCGGAGAAGGCATTCTTAAGGGCGAGATCACGGAGGTTCTGGAGGACGGAAACCGACTGATCCACTTCGAATACGACGGCATTTTTGAAGAAATACTGGACAGCCTTGGTGAGATGCCCCTGCCCCCCTACATCACGCATAAGCTGCAGGATAAAAACCGCTATCAGACCGTCTATGCGGTCCATGACGGCTCCGCAGCTGCCCCGACAGCCGGCCTTCATTTTACAAAAGAACTGCTGAAAAAGGTAGAAGAGAGCGGTATTGCTATCGCTCACGTGACTCTTCATGTGGGTCTGGGGACTTTTCGTCCGGTAAAGGTGGATGACGTGGAAAAGCATCAGATGCACTCCGAATTCTACGTGGTCGAGCCCGATCAGGCAGAGATCATCAACCGCGCCAAACAAAATGGCGGCCGCGTGATCTCGGTAGGAACGACCAGCTGCAGAACTTTGGAGTCCGTGACTGATGAGAACGGAGTGGTTCATGCCGGAAGCGGAAACACAAGCATCTTCATCTATCCCGGCTACAAGTTTAAAGCGATCGACGGCCTGATCACCAACTTCCACCTGCCCGAGTCCACGCTGCTGATGCTGGTGAGCGCGCTGGCAGGTAAAGAGAATATCATGCGGGCGTACGAGGAGGCGGTTAAAGAGAGGTATAGGTTCTTCTCGTTTGGGGATGCGATGATAATAATATAGAGTAGTTGTTGATGCATAAAATATCGTCACATGATAGAGTGGCTATCTGATCGATTCTGAGGCACGGGACGGAGTCCATGACTAAAAGGAAATAGCTCTGCGAAGCAGGTAAAATTTACCAAAATTTTAATACAGTGGATGACAATCTTTGTAGGGTTATGATAGAATATAGGTATTGGAATTGGTTGTACTTCTGATCAAAATGCCGGCCTTGTCCGGGCATTTGTGAGGCACGTTAACTGCGCAGAGGAGACTTGTTTTATGGAGGAAAAATCTACAGTCAATAATTCGGAGCAATTAAAACCCTATCTGTCCCCGCTTGCCGTCTGGGCCTTTTCGGTCGGATCTGCTATCGGATGGGGCTCTCTTGTAGTCACCAGCGGTTCCTATCTTTCACAGGCAGGGCCTCTGGGCTCCGTCATCGGCCTTCTGATAGGCTGTGCGTTGATGGTGATCATAGCAAATCATTATCATTTTCTGGCAAACCGCTATCCGGGGGCGGGCGGCCTTTATCATTATGTGAAAAAAATCTTTGGTTACGACCGCGCTTTCCTGATCGCCTGGTTCATGTTCCTGATCTATATATCCATCTTTTGGGCAAATGCCACAAGCATTCCCCTTTTTGCGCGCTATTTCCTTCGGGGAATATTCAAACATGGTTATCTTTATACAATATTTGGCTATGAAGTTTATCTTGGAGAAGCGCTGGTCACACTTGCGGTTATGTGGCTTGTCGGTTTTCTGTGCATGAAGAGCAAAAAGGCGACTGCCGGCATCGTGGCCGTGATGGTGATCCTTTTTACCATTGGCATCACAGTGTGCTTTGTTGTCGCAATGCTCAAGCACGGCAGCTCCGGCATGACCATGGATCCCGCATTTTTTCCGGATAAAAGCGTCCTGAAACAGTTGATACGCATAGCTTTTATTTCACCTTGGGCATTTATCGGATTTGAAAGTGTGTCGCATGCGGCTGAGGAGTACAGGTTCAAGCACAGCTTAATGTTCCGCATCCTGGTCACCTCTGCGGTCGTCACCACTGCGTTATATATTTTTATAATCCTGCTCGGCGTTTCTGCTTATCCTGAAGGGTGCTCCGGCTGGATCGATTATATCACACGACTGGATGAATTCGAGGGCATCGCAGGACTTCCTGCTTTCTATGCTGCCAATCATTATCTTGGCAAAGCCGGTGTATATATTCTTATGGCATCTTTGCTGGAACTTGTTCTGACCAGCCTGGTCGGAATGCTGAGCGCCTTAAGCAGGCTTTGCTATGCGGTAGCGCAGGATGGCATTCTGCCGAGGCGTTTTACGGGGCTCAATGAAAGACAGATTCCGGTAGATACCTTCCTGCTCGTGCTGCTCGTATCGTTGCCTATACCGTTTTTGGGCAGAACAGCGATCGGGTGGATCGTTGACACTACAACGATCGGCGCCTCACTGATCTACGGATTTGCTTCCATGGCTGTTTTTAAAGCCGCCGGGAAGGAAGGGGCCAAAAAGGATCGTGTGCTGAGCATTATCAGCCTGGCGATTTTACTTTGCTTTGCCGTTTTCCTGCTGTTCCCGAGCTTTTTCTCCGATTACACCTTAGCCACGGAGACATATGTACTCATGGCTGTCTGGTCATTGCTTGGACTCTTGTTTTTCCACATCGTCATCAAGAACGACAGTGACAGAAAATTCGGTAAGGCGATCATAGTCTGGATCGCACTGCTCATTTTTATAGTCATGATGGCAATGACATGGGCACAAAGGTTGAAAGAAGAAAGGGAAAACACGATCATTACAGAGATCTCGGGCTTTATTGACGGAAGGGACAGAAGCGAAGCACCTGCAGCAGAAAAAGACGAATTCCTTGCAATTCAGCTCAATCATCTTCGTGATGCAGACAATACTACCGTCGCCGTAATAGCAGGTTTATTCGGACTGTCACTCCTTATTATGCTCACCAATTATAATTCGATGAGGAAGTGGGAGAAAAAGGCTGCGCAGGAGCGCGATGAGGCGCGGAACATCGCCCGCACCGATCCCCTGACAGGAGTCAAGAGCAAACATGCCTACCTTATGAGCCAGAAGAAGATAAATGCTTCCATCGATGAGAATGACGCAGAAGCATTTGCTGTTGTTGTCTGCGATGTGAACGGATTGAAGGTTATCAATGATACCTTGGGGCATAAAGCCGGTGATGAATACATAAAAAAAGCCTGCAGAATGATCTGCGACATTTTTCAGCACAGCCCCGTCTTCCGGACAGGAGGAGATGAGTTTGTTGTAATCCTGAACGGGCGCGATTATCCGATCAGGAAGGAACTGGTTCTGACACTGCATGATCGATCGGTGGAACACATCAGCATTAATGAGGTTGTTGTCTCGGGCGGTCTGGCAGATTATCGCCCCGGAGTTGATACGAGCTTCCATGACGTGTTTGAACGCGCAGATGCTTTGATGTACGAAGAAAAGAAGCTTCTGAAAGGCATGGGTGCAATTTCACGCGAGGATGCCGAGGCTGCCGCAAAGTCGATATTCCCGAAGGATGAAGATGCAGAAATACTGCACCTTAAACGGCATGTTCTTATCGCAGATGATGAAATGATCAATCAGGCGATCCTTGGAAATATGCTGAGTGAAGACTTTGATGTTCTCTGTGCCTCTGACGGCAGTGAAACACTGGAAATGGTTAAAGCCCATAAAGATGATCTGGCAATCGTGCTGCTTGATCTGCAGATGCCCAAGATAAGCGGTATAGAGATCCTCAAGGTGATGAAAGCCGAGGATGAATTGAAGGACATTCCGGTGATAGTGATGACGGCGGACCAGAGTGCGGAAGTTGAATGCCTTAAGATCGGAGCTATCGATTTTATACCTAAGCCTTATCCGACCGCCGAGATCATTCAGGTGCGCGTCAACCGCTGTATCGAACTTAATGAGAAGCGCAACATCATACAGTCCACCGAGCGCGACAGTATTACAAATCTTCTGAACCTTGATTATTTCCTCCGTTATGTAAGAATGTATGACCGGCATTATGCGGAAAAATCGATGGACGCCATTGTGCTGGATGTCAACCATTTTCATTTGCTTAATGAAAGATACGGTAAGCAATATGGCGACAGCGTGTTATCCCGCATCGGCAAGCGTGTCCGGCAGATCTCCAGAGAGATCGGCGGCGTCTGCTGCCGGCGTGGTGCGGATACTTTCCTTATCTACTGTCCTCATACGGAAGACTATGAGAGCATATTGAACAAGGCATCTGAGGGGCTTGTTGATGAGGATGTATCAGCCAACAGAGTCCGTCTGCGTATGGGCGTATACGCATCGGTCGACAAGACACTTCAGATCGAACGGCGTTTTGATTATGCGAAGACTGCAGCGAATACTGTCAAAAGCGGTTACAGGAAGAGCATTGGTATCTATGATACGCAGATGCACGAGACAGAGCTTTACAAAGAGCGGCTGCTGGAAGACTTCAAACCTTCTCTGGAAAATGACCGCTTCAAGGTGTATTTCCAGCCCAAGTTTGATATCCGTCCGGAAAAACCTGTACTGGCCAGCGCAGAAGCACTTGTGCGGTGGGATCACCGGGACCTTGGCATCATCAGTCCGGGAGTATTTATCCCGCTGCTTGAGGAGAACGGCCTGATCCTTGAACTCGACAGGTTTGTATGGCGAAAAACAGCAGAGAGGATAAGAGACTGGAAAGACCGCCTGGGGTATTCCGTCCCGGTGTCGGTCAACGTATCGCGTATCGATATGCTGATGCCAAATCTCAAGAATATCTTCAAAGAGATCGTAGATGAATATGATCTCACACCGGCAGATATGATGCTTGAGATCACGGAGTCGGCTTATACGGAAGATCCCGAGCAGGTGATCTCCACAGCCAGGGATCTGCGCGGTATGGGCATGGGCTTCCGCATCGAGATGGATGATTTTGGTACGGGCTACTCGTCTCTCGGCATTCTTTCGCATCTTCCGATCGATGCACTGAAGCTTGATATGAGCTTCATACGCAGTGCTTTTGAAGAAAACGGGGATATGCGGATGATCGAGCTGATCATCGACATTGCAGATTATCTCAATGTGCCTGTTGTCGCCGAAGGTGTCGAAACGCAGGAACAGTATCTGGTATTGAGAGAGATGGGCTGCGAATATGTGCAGGGTTATTATTTCTCGAAACCCGTGCCGCCTGAAGAATTTGACCGCTTTATTATTGAAAGAGCAGAGATCAAGCCTGAGGTGACACCGGTAACCGGAAAGACATACTGAATCTTGTAAAAATTGAAAAAGTCACGGGGACAGGTTCCCTGACTCAACCTGCGGTAAACCGCGGGCTGAGTCAAGGAACCTGTCCCCGTGGCTCACTTTTTCAGTTTTACAAGAAGAATCAATGACAAATTCGGCATCACCGGTATATAAGCAGAATAAAATGGTAAAATAGAAGCATATTCCTCAACTGCCTGCGTCATCACCGGCGCGCAGGGTGGAGCATAAATATCATGAAAGAGAGGACACCAATATGAAAAAGATCTGTGCTGCTTTATTAACCTTAGTTCTGACTTTTATCTCCTGTTTATATGTTTCTGCCGGCACTTTCGACGGGTATTGGGACTTCCCTAAGGCCGATGGCACATATGCGTACGGATTTCCGCGTATACTTGTTACATTGGATGAAAACTGGTATCTGAACACAAGGGTTATTCCGGGTGAAGGAGGCATGACGGCATCTTTCTACCATAAAGACAGCCGTGATGCATATGCAAAGGAAGGTCTGGACGGAGGGCTGCTTTTTACCCTTGGGGCCTCTGTGAACAGTGATTTTCAGAATCTTCCGAGTTTCAGATATCTGGGCTTTGACGAAGAAGAAGCCATGAATTATTATGCTGAGCTCCCCACGGATTATCAGGCTTATGTGAAAGACGAGAAAATTCGTGCCGAATATGATATTTTATGGAGCGGCGTTGAAGAAGTGTTGGATAATGTCCTGATCAAAGGCAGTGAGAAGTATAACAAGATGCATGAGCCTTCAACATCAGAACCGACTGACAGCACGCCTGCAGGGCCCATTACCTCAGGGGAATATGAATATTCGGTCAATGAAGATAAAGAAACGGTTACTTTGCTTCATTTTTCGGGAGATGCCGAAGTGATGGAAATTCCCTCTGAGATCGACGGATATCCGGTTTCTCAGATCGGGCCGGAGGCATTCAGCTACAGAACAATGACGAGCCTGACGGTCCCTGACAGTGTTCAGTGTATTGAAAAAAGGGCTTTTGAATACAGTACTGTTTCTGACTCGATCCGGCTCCCTCAGAATATTACCATCATGGACGATGCATTCAGCTACGCGACACTGCCTTCCGAGATAACTATTCCCGTCGGGGCAGTAGTGGAGCCGTGTACTTTCAGTTATTGCGAGGGTTTGGAGTCCGTTATTATCGAATCGGACGTGACAGTCAAAGGACGCGGATTCGGCTATTGTTATGATCTTTCACGTGTCGTGTGCGCAGAAGGCAGCAGGCTGGAAGCAGAAGCTTTTGAATATTGCAAAGCCCTTGAAGAAGCTGTTCTTTGCGGAAATGTAGAGATGGAAGAGGATGCGTTCAGCTATTGCGGAGATGTGACAGTGACACGGAAAGAAGCCGGTGCATCGGATACACAGGGTCAATCTATACCGGCCGGTGTACCGGATACACAGGGTCAATCTGAGCTCGCTGACATCATAGAGGGAATTCTGACCGGAGAAAACAATGAAGGAGACGGAAAAGAAGATACAGATGCCATCGAGCTTGAAATAAAAGGCAGTCCTGCCGACGCTGATGGGGTGACTGTTACACTTACAGAGGCCGTGGCGGTAAAAAACGATACCGGGTATAACTACTCCTTCAGTGGCACTATCGAGAATAACACAGAAGAAGGGATCATGGAAGTCATCTATACATTTGTGCTGATGGATGAGACCGGAGAGGAATTCCGCTCCTTCGGCATCACCTATGATGGAGGAGACACTCCTATTGCTCCTCACACCAAAATTGATTTTAACTACGATGATATCAGGTGGGGATTGCAGTCGGTACCGGCGGCTGTTTCCATCGGTGTTTCTTCCGTAAAGACAGAAACCGAGCTGCCTCCGGTCAATGTTCCTAAGACAGGTGAATATCTCTACATGGCTCTTGGCGATGAAAAACTGGAGAACATTAAAAATGAACCTCCTGTAGAGCTGGAGTTTTACGTGGATCACGGCGGAGCCGGACGCTCGGCGGTTTTCAAAGAAGGGGAGCTGCTTGACAGAGCGGTGGAATTGTTCTGCGATATAAAAATCGGAGAAGAGTCCGGTGAATTTGTCACTGACAACTATAATTGGATCACCCTCACATGGGCAGACGGCTCTGTTTCAAATATCAGCCTTAACTTGAACAATCTGGAATACTC
>CAMNGN010000060.1 GCA_946538475.1 uncultured Blautia sp. | reverse complement strand
TTTACTTCTACCTTATTCAGCCCGTCAAACTCATAGAGCTTGCTGATCTTGACCTTCACGCGTTTGTCTGTATCGTGATGGTTGAGGAGCATCAGCTCCTGATTGACGGAGATGGTGCCGTTTTCGACTTTTCCTACGCCGATACGGCCCACATATTCGTTGTAATCGATGGTACTGATCAGTACCTGGGTGTCTGCCTCGGGATCGCCTTCGGGAGCGGGGATATATTTGAGAATGGTCTCAAACAGTGGCTCCATGTTCTCAGGGGTATCCTTGAGATCGAGGACTGCGTGCCCGGTCTTGGCCGATGCGTAGAGGAACGGACAGTCGAGCTGTTCGTCCGAAGCATCCAGATCCATGAGAAGTTCGAGAACCTCGTCGATGACTTCTTCGGGGCGGGCCTCCGGACGGTCGATCTTGTTGATGCATACGATTACATGCAGATCGAGTTCCAGGGCTTTTTTAAGCACAAATTTTGTCTGCGGCATGGCACCTTCGAAGGCATCCACAAGAAGGATGACACCGTCCACCATCTTGAGCACTCGCTCGACTTCGCCGCCGAAGTCCGCATGGCCCGGGGTATCGACTATGTTGATCTTGACACCTTTATAATGTACCGCTGTATTTTTGGAAAGAATGGTGATTCCTCTTTCCCGCTCGATATCGTTGGAGTCCATGACTCTTTCCTGAACTTCCTGATTCTCGCGAAAAACGCCGCTCTGCTTAAGCAGCTGATCGACCAGCGTGGTCTTGCCGTGGTCGACATGGGCGATAATAGCTACGTTTCTGACATCTTCACGTTTGATCTTCATCTGTATTTCTCCGTTCCGCCGTCATCTAAAGGCGGCAAATCTTCTTAACGTTCCCTTAGTTTAACATATTTTGGAAGGATTACAAGTTTTTTTATTTGGAAGGTCTGAAAAACATGGGCTCCGCATATAATATTAAGGTAATGAAGTCCGGACTGAAGTACAAAAGATATAGTTAAAGAAGGAGAGAACTACATTGCGCGAGAAAGATCAGCATACATTAAATCAGGTATCTATGGTAGGCCGGGTTGACAAGGAGTTCAATTTCAGCCACGAGTGCTTTGGTGAAGACTTTTATAAGGCGACTATACTGGTGGACCGGCTGAATGATACGAGGGACAGGATCCCGCTCATGGTTTCGGACAGGCTGCTGGACATGGACAGCTGCTACGCCGGAAGAAAGATCGCACTGGAAGGGGAGCTGCGTTCTTACAGTCAGCATACATCGGAGAAGGTGGAAGGAAGACCGCCGATGTCGGTGTTTGTCCATAACATAAGGCTTTTGAACGGGAAAGAAGAGAAAAAGGCCAAGGAAGAGGACCTTATTAATATAGAAGGATTTCTCTGCAAACCGCCCGTGTACAGAGTCACACCGCTGGGACGGGAGCTCACCCAGCTGATGGTTTCGGTCACCCGAAACTATGGCAAAAATGATTACATCCCCTGCATCTGCTGGGGGAGAAATGCCCGTTTTGCCGCGCATTTCTCCCTGGGAGACAGGGTAAGCATACAGGGAAGGATCCAGAGCCGCGATTATCTGCGGCGTACATCGGAGAACAGTACCGAGAAAAAGACGACCTACGAGGTTTCGGTAAAGAGAGTAGCACACTTTAAGGACAACAATAAAAACTGATATTGGGGAGAGCTTTGCCGCTCCTGACAAATCTATTGCATTTTTATCCTTTCCGGGCTAATATAAGGGTATCTTGTGGTCACGAGTCACAGGCCGGGGACCTTTGACAGTGATCGTAAGCTATCTGTACAGCACTTGAGAGGAAGAGAAATGGAAAAAGGAATTACCGAAATATACTGTGGGAGCGGTAAAGGCAAGACGACGCTCGCCATCGGTCAGAGTCTCCGTGCATCTGTTCAGGGCAAAAGCGTCATCATCATTCAGTTCCTGAAAGGTAAAGAGAGAAAAGAACTCGATTTCCTCGAGGAGCTGGAGGGCCATGATATCAAAATATTCCGTTTTGAAAAGATGGACAACTGCTACGAGGAACTCAGCGAGAAGGAGAAGGAGGAAGAACGCCGCAACATCGTGAACGGTGTGAATTTTGCCAGAAAAGTGGTCACCACACATGAGTGCGATTTTCTTCTGCTGGACGAGATCCTCGGGCTCCCCGAAAAAGGCATAGTTGGCGCGGATACGCTGGTCGACATTCTTAAGATGAAGGATGAGCGGATGCACGTTGTGATGACGGGCACGGCGCTCCCCGAAGAGCTTAAGGGGTATATCGACAGTGTGACCGTACTCACCACAACAGATTACAGCAAAGAATGACAGCAACGAATGACAGGGAGGTTTAAGAATGTCAGTTTTTAAAGGCGCAGGTTGTGCGATCGTAACGCCGATGTACGATGATGGAAGGGTCAATTATGATAAGCTTGCCGAGCTGCTCGAATTTCAGATCGCAGGCGGAACAGACGCGATCATCATCTGCGGCACCACGGGCGAGTCTTCCACTTTGACACACGGTGAGCATCTGAAAGCAATCGACTTTGCCATAAAGACCGTCAATCACCGAATTCCTGTCATTGCGGGAACCGGCTCAAACTCGACGGAGACAGCGGTCATGCTTTCCACCGAGGCCGCTTCTTACGGAGCGGATGCCGTGCTCCTGGTAACACCTTACTATAACAAAGCGACCCAGAAGGGCCTGATCAAACATTTTACGACAGTCGCCGAGGCTATCCCGGACACACCGGTGATTCTTTACAATGTGCCGAGCAGGACCGGCTGCAACATCGAGCCGGCTACGGCGGTCTATCTGGCAAAGAATGTGAAGAACATCGTCGGGATCAAGGAGGCCAGCGGCAACCTTTCGCAGGTGGCTAAGCTGATGTCCATGGCCGACGGCTGCATCGAGCTTTACTCCGGAAATGACGATCAGATCCTGCCGATCCTTTCGCTCGGCGGCCTGGGCGTGATCTCTGTACTTTCAAACGTGGCTCCCGGGGAGACACATGATATGGTGGCTAAGTTCCACGCAGGCGATGTGACCGGGGCGACAGAGCTTCAGCTGAAGTCGATCCCGCTTTGCAGCGCGCTGTTCTGCGAGGTCAATCCCATCCCTGTCAAGGCAGCGCTCAATATGATGGGCTTCGGCGTAGGACCGCTCCGCGGACCTCTCACCGAGATGGAAGACGATCATAAAAAGGTGCTTGCGCAGGCGATGAAGGACTTTGGCATCAGACTTGCGGAGTGAGAAAGGAAGAGATCAATGACAAAAATCATCATGCATGGATGCAACGGCTACATGGGACGGGTGATCACCGAGCTTGCGGAGAAAGATCCTTCTGTGTGCATCGTTGCGGGAATTGACATTGCCGATCAGGGAAAGAACGATTATCCGGTCTACACGTCACTCGAGGAGTGCAAAGAAGAAGCGGACGTGGTCGTAGATTTTTCGAGCGCTAAGGCTATGGATGCCCTTCTTGACTACTGTGAGAAGAAAGCCCTTCCGGTCGTGCTCTGCACTACAGGGCTCTCGGATGAGCAGCTTGCGCGTGTCGAGGAGGTCGCCAAAAAGACGGCGGTACTCAAATCCGCGAATATGTCGCTGGGAATCAATACACTGCTCAAGCTGATCCGCGACGCAGCCAGGGTCCTGGCGCCTTCAGGGTTTGACATGGAGATCGTGGAAAAGCACCACAACCGCAAGCTGGATGCGCCGAGCGGCACGGCAATAGCCCTGGCCGACAGCCTGAATGACGCGATGGACGGTCAGTATCACTACGTGTACGACCGCAGCCGGCGCAGGCAGAAGAGAGACGAGCACGAGATCGGCATCTCCGCTGTGCGCGGCGGCACGATCGTCGGAGAGCACGAGATCATCTTTGCCGGGACCGACGAGGTGGTCGAGTTCAAGCATACCGCCTTCTCCAGAGCGATCTTTGCGAAGGGTGCGCTGGCGGCTGCAGTATTTCTGGCAGGCAAGCCCGCGGGCCGGTATGATATGGCAGATGTGATCGAAGGGTAAGAGTATAAAGATGTTAAGGGGCCGTTTCCTCGGAGAGGGAAGGGCCCCTTTTTTCGGGAAGGGTTTGGTTTGGGGGGTATTCATGAGATTCAGACCATGTATAGATATACATAACGGAAAAGTAAAGCAGATCGTGGGCGGGAGCCTGAAGGATGCCGGGGATGAGGCGAAGGAAAATTTTGTCGCAGAGCAGGACGCCGGGTTTTACGCGGCTCTCTACCGTGATGCCGGGCTTACCGGCGGGCATGTGATCATGCTGAATGCGGCTTCTTCGCCGTACTACGAGGCCACAAAGGAACAGGCACTGCTCGCCCTGTCGACGTATCCGGGAGGGCTGCAGGTGGGCGGAGGGATCACGCCCGAGAATGCGGCTGCTTTTCTGGAGGCAGGGGCAAGCCATGTGATCGTGACTTCCTACGTTTTTAAAGATGGCAGGATATCCTGGGAGAACCTGGACCGCATGCTCAGGGAGACCGGCAAAGAGCATCTGGTCCTCGATCTGAGCTGCCGAAGAAAAGACGGAGATTACTATATCGTGACGGACCGCTGGCAGAAATTTACCGATACGCGCCTCACGCCCGGGACGTTAGCTGTGCTGGAAGATAAGTGCAGTGAGTTTCTGGTTCACGCCGTGGATGTGGAGGGCAAGGCTTCGGGCGTCGAGACTTCGCTCGCCGCGCTGCTTGCCGAACACAGCAGGATACCGGTGACGTACGCCGGCGGGGTGGGTTCGCCGAGTGACCTTGAGGACCTGAGGACGTACGGTCGTGGACAGCTGGATGTGACGGTGGGGAGTGCGCTCGATATTTTCGGCGGGAGCCTGCCGTTCAGAATGTTGTGTGAACTCACATGATTTCTGAATATTTTTGTTAAATTTTGATAAAAAAGATAGGAAATCCCCGGGAAGTGTGGTATAATATTTTCATCAAACAGTAAAGGGGATGGATTTATGAATTTCATTATCAGTGGCAAGAACATTCCGGTTTCTGATGGACTCAGAACAGCTGTTGAGGACAAGCTCGGAAAGCTTGAGAGGTATTTTACACCGGACACCGATGTCCATGTTACTCTCAGCATAGAGAAGGAACGGCAGAAAATTGAGGTCACCATTCCAGTAAAGGGCAATATCATCCGGTCGGAGCAGACAAGCAACGACATGTACGTGTCGATCGACCTGGTGGAAGAAGTGATCGAGCGCCAGCTTCGCAAATATAAGAATAAGATCATTCAGAAGCAGCAGGCTGCCGGCAACTTCCAGAAGGCTTTTATCGAGAACGACTACGAAGAGAGCGATGAGGTGAAGATCATCCGCTCCAAGAAGTTCGATATCAAGCCGATGTATCCCGAGGATGCCTGCGTGCAGATGGAGCTTTTGGGGCACAATTTCTTTGTGTTCTATAATGCGGAGACCGATCAGGTCAACGTGGTTTATAAGAGAAAAGGGAACACTTACGGGTTGATCGAGCCGGAAGTGTGAGTGAAACACACGGGGACGGTCCTTTTGTGTTCGCATACACAGATGGGAGGTGCACTATGTGCGCCTCCCATCTGTGTATGCGAACACAAAAGGACCGTCCCCGTGTGTTTCACTCAATGATACTCCGGCATCCACCCCTTATGAGCCTCGATCAGCTCGTCGCACATCGCCACGATCTCATCGATGGAGAGCTCGGCGGAGGTGTGAGGATCGAGCATGACGGCACGGTAGATGTCGTCTTTTTTGCGTGTGCGGGCAGCTTCTATGGTCATCAGCTGTACGTTGATGTTGGTGCGGTTGAGCGCCGCGCACTGTTCGGGAAGATCGCCGATCACGGTCGGTTGAATCCCGTTCCGGTCTACCAGACATGGAACTTCGACGCAGGCATTGTGCGGAAGATTGGTGATCAGGCCTTTGTTCAGGACGTTGCCGCCGATTTTGGTCGGATTGCCTGTCTCCATCGCTTCCATAATGTAGCTGGCGTACTCTCTGGATCTTTCGTGTTTGAGAGTCGGATTCTGCGTAAGCTCGTGGCCGCGCTGTTTCCACTCCTCGATCTGGTGGATGCACCTGCGTGGATATTCATCCAGCGGAATGTTGTACCTGTCGATCATCTCGGGATAGTTCTTTTTGATGAAATAAGGCGTATATTCCGCATTGTGCTCGCTGGATTCGGTGATGTAGTAGCCGAAGCGGAGCATCAGCTCAAGTCTGACCATATCGCCGTGTTTACCGGTCTTCTGATACAGGTCGTATTCCTCTCTCATGCGCTCTTCCCACTGTCCCGGAAGAGGCTCCCCGTTCGAAAGCATCTTTACGCGTTCCTCGAAGGTTCCGATATCCAGCTTGCCGGCATTGTACAGCCCGGCGCGGCGCTTGATCTCGGGATAGAGGTCGACGCCGTCCCTGGTGCACTCAAGAAGCCAGGCCTGATGGTTGATGCCGGCGATCTTGGACTGCACTTTGTCGTCATATCCGATGCAGAGCTCGTTCAGAAGAGTCGGTGCACACACCTGCACACTGTGGCAGAGGCCGACGGTCTTGATGCCGGTCTGTGTGAGCATTGCGCCTGTCAGCATTGCCATCGGGTTGGTGTAGTTGAGGAACCAGGCATCCGGGCAGACTTCTTCCATGTCGTGCGCGAAGTCGAGCATGACAGGGATGGTGCGCAGGGCTCTGAACACACCGCCCACTCCGAGGGTGTCGGCGATCGTCTGCCTGAGGCCGTATTTTTTGGGAATCTCAAAATCAGTGATGGTGCAGGGATCATAGCCGCCCACCTGGATCGCGTTGACGACATAGTCGGCTCCTCTCAGAGCATCTTTGCGGTTTTCAACGCCCAGCCAGGTTTCGATCTTTGCTTTGGAGCCGTTGTTGCGGTTGATGGCCTCGAGCATGGCTGCGGATTCCTGCAGACGTACTCCGTCGATATCATAGAGCGCGATCAGGCTCTCTTCCAGAGCCGGCGTCATCATGCAGTCACCCAGGACGTTTTTGGCAAAGACTGTGGAGCCTGCTCCCATAAAAGTGATTTTTGGCATACTTTTTCCCTTTCTTGTTCAAGTAAAAATACTTCGATGCATCAAAAAAGCAATTTCTTCCCAGACTTTAAACTGTCTTCTCACAGTATAAATGCTGTGAAAGGATTGTGCAATCACAGGATGAAAAAAATCCCCGGAAGCAGATATTTCTGCTTCCGGGGAGATTGATATGGGGAGAGGATCAATACCACACGTAGTTTGCGTTTGTCCATCCGATCACGCTGCCGTACTGTGCCTTTACCCAGTCACCCTGACGGCTTGCCGGCTGTACAAGGATCGATTCGCCGTTCTGCCAGCCCATCGGCTGTCCTGCATTTGTGTACATTACATCGCCGCCCGGATAGTTGCGGAGTGTAAGGCAGGAGCTTGCATCATAATGCACAACATCATGTACGGTTCCGTATACCCAGCCGCCATAGTTGCAGCCAAGTCCGCCGGATACGTTTTCAAGATCGGATGCGTCTACTTTGTTCATTGTTTCAAGGTTTTTGTTTTCGCTCATAGCTGTAATCTCCTTTTCATTTATGACTCTGAATCACTCATCAGATCGGATGTTTCTGCCGTGATTGCCGGCCTCCTCATATAATAACATACGTGTCACGTGCGTTAAAGTCCATAAATTGCATAATAAGTAAAATTGTTATATTATATGATGTAAGTGCAGCCGTGGTAGAATAATATCGATTACCTTTGACTTATGCACCTGAAGGAGTATTGTGGTGAAAACAAATTTCGAACGTATGATTAAACAGGCTGAAGCGCTGATCGAGACAGACAGGTACTATGTGCCGGTCCTCGCAAACATTTCAGCACTTATATGGGAAACACTTGACAGGATAAACTGGGCCGGATTCTACATCGTGAGAAACGGCAGGCTGGTGCTGGGACCGTTTCAGGGGAAGGTGGCCTGCATCCATATAGAGAAGGGAAGAGGCGTGTGCGGGACCGCCTGGGAGAAGGATGAACCGGTGCTTGTGCCGGATGTGCATAAGTTTCCGGGGCATATCGCGTGTGACAGCGCTTCCCGGTCCGAGATCGTCATCCCGATCCACAGCCGCGGCAGGGTTGCAGCCGTGCTTGACATCGACAGTCCCGAAGAGGGAAGGTTCCTGCAGGAGGACCTCGAGGGGCTCTGCGGCCTGACAAAACTGCTCGAGGACAGTATGGAGTGGAAATTAGCTTCTTGCACTTCAGACTGTAAAGTGTTAGAATAATAAAAGTGTATGCTTGTATTAACGTTTACAGCCGAATCGTGCACTTGCTGCACGATTACGGCCTTAGAAAGTAAAGCGTGCAGGGGTTCGTCCCATCGCCGAAGGCGATTTGCATGGACGAACCCGTTACTATTCTCAGCTTTAAGGCTGTGAATAGTAACATGCCCGTTTATTAGCGGGCTCAGAACTATGAAAAAAGGATTGGAGTATCATATATGAACATTTTCACGAAAGTATTCGGTACCCACAGTGAGCGTGAAGTTAAGCGTATCATGCCGCTGGTGGAAAAAACCGAGAGTCTTCGCTCTGACATGCAGGCTCTCAGCGATGAGCAGCTTCGCGCCAGAACAGACTGGTTTAAAGAGCGCCTTGCAAAGGGTGAGACATTGGACGACATCCTGCCCGAAGCATTTGCGACTGTCCGTGAGGCGGCAGTGCGTGTGCTCGGCATGGAGCATTACAGAGTACAGATCATCGGCGGTATCATCCTTCATCAGGGCCGTATTGCCGAGATGAAAACAGGTGAAGGTAAAACGCTTGTCTCCACGCTTCCGGCATATCTGAACGCGCTGGAAGGCAGAGGCGTGCACATTGTCACGGTCAACGATTACCTGGCAAAGCGTGACGCTGAGTGGATGGGCAAGGTCCATGAATTCCTCGGCCTGAAGGTAGGCGTTGTCCTGAATGACATGAAACCCGAGGAACGCCGCGAGGCATATGCCTGCGACATCACCTATGTCACCAACAACGAGCTCGGTTTCGACTATCTGCGTGACAACATGGTCATTTATAAAGAGCAGCTGGTGCAGCGTGAGCTCCACTACTGCATCATCGACGAGGTCGACTCCGTCCTGATCGACGAGGCGCGTACCCCGCTGATCATTTCGGGCCAGAGCGGAAAATCCACCAAGCTCTACGAGGTGTGCGATATTCTGGCACGTCAGCTCGAAAGAGGCGAGGCCAGCCACGAGATGACCAAGATGGCCGCCATCATGGGCGAAGAAGTCGTCGAGACCGGTGACTTTGTCGTCAACGAAAAGGACAAGATCGTCAACCTGACCGAGCAGGGTGTTGCAAAGGTTGAAAAGTTCTTCAACATCGAAAACCTGGCAGATCCCGAGAACCTCGAGATCCAGCACAATATCATTCTTGCGCTGCGTGCAAATAACCTGATGCACAGAGATCAGGACTACGTGGTCAAGGACGACGAGATCCTCATCGTCGATGAGTTTAC
This sequence comes from uncultured Blautia sp., assembly GCA_946538475.1. Lineage (GTDB taxonomy): Bacteria > Bacillota > Clostridia > Lachnospirales > Lachnospiraceae > Blautia_A. The sequence continues at coordinate 1,798 of CAMNGN010000060.1, read as the reverse complement.
CGGCCGTATCATGCCGGGCCGCCGTTATTCGGACGGTCTCCATCAGGCGATCGAGGCGAAGGAGCACGTGAAGGTCAAACGCGAGAGCAAGACTCTGGCTACCATCACCTTCCAGAACTTCTTCAATAAATTTGACAAGAAGGGCGGTATGACCGGTACAGCTCTCACCGAAGAGAAGGAATTCCGTGATATCTACGGCATGGACGTTGTCGAGATCCCGACCAACAAGCCGGTTCAGCGTAAAGACCTGGACGACGCGGTTTACATGACCAAGAAGGAAAAATTCAACGCGGTCGTGGAAGCAGTCAAGGAAGCGCACGCAAAACAGCAGCCGGTACTTGTAGGTACGATCACCATCGAGACATCCGAGCTCCTGAGCCGCATGCTGAAAAGAGAAGGCATTCCGCATAACGTATTGAACGCTAAGTTCCACGAACTTGAGGCGGAAATTGTTGCACAGGCAGGTCAGGCCGGCGCGGTCACCATCGCGACCAACATGGCAGGCCGTGGTACCGATATCAAGCTGGATGAAGTGGCAAGGGCTGCCGGCGGCCTCAAGATCGTCGGTACAGAGCGTCACGAGTCCCGCCGTATCGACAACCAGCTGCGCGGTCGTTCCGGTCGTCAGGGAGACCCGGGTGAATCCCGTTTCTACATCTCCCTCGAGGACGATCTGATGCGTCTGTTCGGTTCCGAGAGACTGATGAAGGTCTTCACCTCTCTGGGTGTGGCCGAGAACGAGCAGATCGAACATAAGATGCTCTCCAACGCCATCGAGAAGGCGCAGGAAAAGATCGAGTTCAACAACTTCGGTATTCGTAAAAATCTTCTGGATTATGACCAGGTCAACAATGAGCAGCGTGAAGATATCTACAGAGAGCGCCGCCTCGTGCTTGACGGTGAGAACATGAAGGACGACATCACCAAGATGATCACCGATATTGTAGACAATACGGCGAACATGGTGCTTTCCGATGATGTGGATTCGGTCGACTGGGATCTGAATGAGTTCAATCAGGTTCTTCTTCCGATCATCCCGGTCAAACCGCTGACAGAAGAGAAGGTTAAAGGCAAGAACCGTAAAAAGGTGGCTGAGGAAGTCAAGGAAGAGGCTCTTGCACTCTATGATGCCAAGGAAAAAGAGTTTGAGAATCCCGAGCAGCTGCGCGAGATCGAGCGAGTTGTTCTGCTGAAATCCATCGACAGCAAGTGGATGGATCACATCGACGACATGGAGATGCTCCGCCAGGGTATCGGCCTTGCGGCTTACGGCCAGAGAGATCCGGTCGTGGAGTACAGGATCCAGGCCTTTGATATGTACGAAGGCATGACAGAGTCCATAAAAGAGGATACCGTTCGTATGCTCTATCGTGTACATGTGGAGCAGAAGATCGAGCGTGAGCAGGTGGCGAAGGTCACCGGCACCAACAAAGACGACAGTGCCGGTCCGAAGAAGCCGGTGCAGCGGAAAGAGGTCAAGGTGTATCCGAACGATCCGTGTCCGTGCGGGAGCGGGAAGAAGTATAAACAGTGTCATGGCAGAAAATCTGCAAAAGCGTGAGAAGATAATAACAGGGACGGTTCTCGTATGAGAACCGTCCCTGTTGTTTTACGTTCACGAGAAGAATCCTTCCGCGATCGTCATCTCCGCTATATACCCCACGGTACCTGTCATAAAGATCGTACCGTCCTTTGCGATGTCGATCTGGATCATACCGCCGGGTTGATTTACATTAATTCGGGGCTCGACGTAGCCCAGGCGATAGGCGGCGGCGGCTGCGGCGCAGCTGCCGGTTCC
>CAMNGN010000059.1 GCA_946538475.1 uncultured Blautia sp. | reverse complement strand
CATGCGCCGTTCCGAACTTAGAGAACACATTTTTAAACTTCTGTTTCTGGCAGAATTCAACACAGAAGAGGAGATGCCCGAGCAGCTCGCCCTCTATTTTGACGGGTTCGAAGAGCTGTCAGACACAGACCGGGAATACATGGAGAGCAAGTATGCCCACGTACGCGAGCATCTCGACGACATCGACGAAATACTGAACGAGGTCAGCAAGGGATGGAAAACACGGCGTATGAACAGAGTCGATCTGACGACTCTCAGGCTTGCCGTGTACGAGATGAAATTTGACGAGGATGTGCCTGTCGGCGTTGCCATCAACGAGGCGGTAGAAATAGCCAAACGGTTTGGCGGCGACACCTCGGGCTCCTTCGTAAACGGCATTCTGGGCAAGGCCGCAAGGCTTCCCGAAAAGCCGGCGAAAACAGATACGGACCCCGAAAACATGAGGGCAGAGGAGAATGCAGAGCAGCAATAACATCTATACTGTGGCGCAGGTCAACAGATATGTGAAGAACATGTTCGCTCAGGACTTCTTCCTGCGCAGAATATGGGTCAAAGGCGAGGTGTCAAACTGCAAATATCACACCTCCGGGCACATATACTTTTCGCTGAAGGACGAAAGCGGCACCATCAGCTGCGTCATGTTCGCCGGTCAGCGGCGCGGGCTTGCCTTTCGCATGAAAGAAGGCGACCGTGTGGTGGTCTGCGGCAGTGTCGAAGTATACGAGAGGGACGGAAAATATCAGCTCTACGCCAAAGAGATCACTCTCGAAGGCTCGGGCCTTCTGTACGAACGCTTCCTTGCGCTCAAACAGGAGCTCGAGGACATGGGAATGTTCTCACAGGAATACAAAAAGCCGATCCCCGGCTTTGTACGAAGACTCGGCGTGGTCACAGCACCTACAGGAGCCGCCGTGCAGGATATCCGCAATGTATCGCTCAGGCGCAACCCTTTTCTGCAGATCATCCTGTATCCTGCGCTCGTGCAGGGCAGCGGAGCGGCCGAGAGTATTGTGCGCGGCATAAAGACACTTGACCGGCTGGGCGTAGATGTCATCATCGCAGGCCGCGGCGGCGGTTCGATCGAGGATCTCTGGGCTTTCAACGAGGAAATAGTGGCAAGGGCTATCTTTGACTGCCGGACACCTGTCATCTCCGCCGTGGGTCACGAGACCGACTTTACCATCGCGGACTTTGTGGCCGACCTGCGGGCACCGACCCCTTCGGCGGCGGCCGAGCTGGCGGTCAACGATTATGCACAGGTCGTGATGCGGTTCAGGCAATACGCCGAAAGGATAAGCCGTGCGGCGTTTTCCCGCACAGACCTGATGCGGCAGCAGATCCTTTTATATTCCGAAAAGCTGAGAAGACGAAGCCCCGAAAGCCTTCTCAAAGAAAACAGACAATATCTGATCGATCTGGAGGACCGCATAAGCGAGGCCATGAACGGCAAGATCAGGGATTCCCGCCACCGCATGTCCGTATATGCGGAAAGGTTCACGGGCCTCTCGCCGCTTCACCGTCTGCAGAGCGGATACTCCTACGTATCTCTTCCCGAAGGGACGGCAGTGACAAGCATAGATCAGGTAAATCCGGGGGATACCATCGATGTGTATGTGACGGACGGAAGTTACCGTGCTTCGGTTCTTTCCAAAGGGAAGAAAGGAGATATAAGTTATGGCTGATCCGGTCAAAAATGAAAATGACGGACTGAAGATCGAAGAAGCTTTCCAAAAGCTGGATGCCATAGCGGCAAAGCTGGAGGACAAAAATACTTCACTGGAGGATTCGTTCACTTTGTATCAGAAGGGAATGGAACTCCTGAAATACTGCAACAGTCGCCTGGATACTGTTGAAAAAAAGATGCTTCAGATAAATGAGGATGGGACGCTCAGTGAATTTCAAGGATGAATTGCAGGCCAGAACGGCCGAAGCGAATGAAGTAATAAAAGAATATCTTCCGCGCTCCCGCGGCTTTTCGACTGAACTGGCGGACGCAATGTCCTACGCGCTGACGGGAAACGGAAAAAGGATCAGACCGGTGCTGATGAAGGCAGTCTTCGATCTGTTTGAGGGAGAAGGCTGGATCGTCGAGCCGTTTATGGCGGCCATCGAGATGATCCACACGCACTCTCTGGTGCACGATGACCTTCCGGCGATCGACAACGACGATTACCGGCGGGGCAGACTGACCACACACAAGGTATACGGCGAGAACATGGGCGTGCTGGCAGGCGATGCCCTGCTCAACTACGCCTACGAGACGATGCTGCAGGCGTTCGGCCTCACCGAGGATCACGAAAAAGTGTGGCGGACCATGCGCGTCATCGCAAACAAGACGGGACTCAACGGCATGCTGGGAGGCCAGTGTGTGGACGTGCGCACGGACGGCAGGCCGAAATCCGACAAGATGCTCGAGTATATATACCAGAACAAGACTTCCGCACTGATCGAGGCATCCATGATGGCCGGCGCGATGCTGGCGGGGGGCGACAAGAGCGAAGTCGCCCTGATGGAAAAAGCCGGCAGGATGATCGGCCTTGCCTTCCAAATCAGGGATGATATTCTGGACGTGATCGGCGATGAAGAAAAACTGGGCAAGCCGGTCCACAGCGACGAGCGAAACCATAAAATTACGTATGTGACGATCCACGGGGTCGAAGCCTCCATGCTTGAGGTGCTGCGCTTTACGCGTGAGGCCTCCGTCCTTATCAGTTCTTTGGGTGGGGACGATGAGTTTATTCTGTCTCTGATCCAGTATATGATAAGCAGAGACAAATGAAAGAGGGGATTCCATGGTTCTTGAAAAGATCAACGGACCAAACGATATAAAAAAGATACCGCTTGCAGATTTTCCGATACTTGCACATGAGATAAGGGATTTTCTGATCGAGTCCGTGTCGGAGACAGGGGGACATCTGGCTTCAAACCTTGGAGCGGTGGAACTCACCATGGCTCTTCACAATGTGCTCGATTTTCCTGAGGACAAGCTGATCTGGGACGTGGGACACCAGTCCTACACACACAAGATCCTGACCGGCCGGAAAGACCGGTTTGACACGCTGAGGCAGGAGGGCGGCCTTGCCGGTTTCCCAAAAAGATGCGAGAGCAGCTGCGATTCCTTCGACACAGGCCACAGCTCAAATTCCGTCTCGGCGGGGCTGGGATACGTAAAGGCCAGAGATCTCCTGCATAAATCTTACCGTGTGGTCTCGGTCATCGGAGACGGCGCGCTCACCGGCGGAATGGCCTACGAGGCCCTCAACAATGCCGCGCTGCTCGAGACCAATTTTATCATCGTGCTCAACGACAACAACATGTCCATCTCACGCAACGTAGGCGGCATGTCCGGCTATCTGGGCGTGATCAGGACGGCAGAGACCTACACCGGCCTTAAGATGGGCGTGACCAAAACACTCAACAAAGTGCCCTATGTGGGGGAAAAAGTCGTCGAATCTGTGCGCAGAGGAAAGAGCAGCATCAAGCAGCTGTTCATTCCCGGCATGCTTTTTGAAAACATGGGCCTCACCTATCTGGGTCCGGTCGACGGCCACAATATGCGCCAGATGATGCGGGCCTTCAACGAGGCAAAAAAAGTTAAAGGAGCCGTGCTGGTCCATGTGGTGACCGAAAAAGGGCACGGATACGAGCCGGCCAGGCTTCATCCCGACCGTTTCCACGGCACAGGACCTTTCGACATCAGGACCGGAGAGCAAAAAGAAAAGAAGAAATATCCGCAGTATACCGACGTGTTCTCCAAAGCCATGGCGGAACTGGGGGAGAAATACGATAATCTCTGCGCTGTGACCGCCGCCATGCCGGAAGGCACGGGGCTTAAAAGGTTTGCGCATTTATACCCCGACCGGTTCTTCGACGTAGGCATTGCCGAGGAACATGCGGTGACATTCGCTGCCGGCATGGCCCTGGGCGGGATGATCCCTGTGGTCGCGGTGTATTCCTCTTTTTTGCAGCGGGGTATCGACCAGATCATACACGATGTCTGTATGCAGAACCTTCATGTGATCTTCGCCCTCGACAGGGCAGGCATTGTGGGGGCCGACGGAGAGACGCATCATGGATGCTTTGACATCACATACCTTTCCATGATCCCCAACATGACGGTGATGGCGCCTTCAAACTGCAGCGAACTTGTGCAGATGCTGGAGCTGGCCTGCAAGCTTGACGGACCGTGTGCGATCCGCTATCCCAAAGGTCCTGCCAATAAGCGCGCTTCGTTTAGCCCTGTCGAATACGGCCGCTGCGAGGTGGTCTGCGAAGGAGAACGAGTGGCCGTGGTCGCTCTGGGAAGCCGTGTGAAGGTATGTCTTGAGGCGGCAGAACGGCTGAAAGAAGAAGGCATCTGTCCGACGGTGGTCAATGCGCGTTTTGCAAAGCCGATCGATACAGATCTTATTAAAAAGCTGGCCGAGACACACGATGCCGTCATTACAGTAGAAGAAGGAGTGCTGCAGGGTGGCTTCGGCTCCATGGTCGCAGCTTATCTTGACAGCGAGAGAATCGATACAAGAATTGTGAATATGGCGTTCCCCGACAGGTTTATCACACACGGAAAATCGGAGAATCTTCTGCGTGAATGCGGGCTTTCTTCATATGATGTGGAAGAAAAGATAAGGGAATGTTGGACTGATAGATAAGATATGAAAAAAAGACTGGATATCATCGTAACGGAACGGGGGCTGTGCCCTTCCAGAGAAAAGGCAAAGGCCGAGATCATGGCCGGAAACGTCTATGTGAACGGCGAGAAGGAGGACAAGGCAGGCTCCATGTTTAAGGACGACGTAAAGATCGAAGTCCGCGGAAACGCCCTGCCGTATGTCAGCCGCGGAGGGCTCAAGCTGGCAAAAGCCATGAAGGAGTTTGACCTCTCGCTCACCGGATTTGTGTGCATGGACATCGGGGCTTCCACGGGCGGATTCACCGACTGCATGCTGCAGAACGGGGCGGTAAAGGTATACGCCGTGGACGTCGGCTACGGACAGCTCGACTGGTCTCTGCGTTCCGACGAGCGTGTCGTGTGCATGGAGCGCACCAACATCCGCTACGTAAAACCCGAGGACATCGGGGAACCCCTCGATTTTGCCTCGGTCGATGTTTCGTTCATCTCGCTCTCCAAGGTGCTTCCGCCCGCGCGGGAACTCCTAAGGGAAAATGCCGGGATGGTCTGCCTCATCAAACCGCAGTTCGAAGCGGGGCGCGAGAAGGTGGGCAAAAAAGGCGTCGTGCGCGATCCTGCGGTACACCGCGAGGTGATCGAACGGACGACAGGCTTTGCGGCGGACCTGCATTTTGACGTACAGGGCCTTACTTTCTCGCCGGTCAAGGGGCCCGAAGGAAACATTGAATATCTGATGCACATAAGAAAGTGCGGCGAAGAGGCGGAATGCCGGCGGCCGGACGACCGGCTGATCGCCCGGATCGTAGAAGAAGCACATCAGGCTCTCGACTGACACGGGACATACATACCATGAAAAACTACTACGTTATAACCAACACGGATAAGGACGAAGGTCTTGTGCTCACAGACCGGATCGCGGAATATCTGCGCGGCAAAGGCTGCCGGTGCGATATCTGGCAGGCCGAAAGAAAGATGGAAGGGGAGTATCGTTACACCGATCCTTCCCTGATCCCCCGCGACGCGGAATGCATCCTGGTTCTTGGCGGCGACGGCACGCTGCTTCAGGCGGCACGCGATATGGTGCATGTGGACGTTCCTCTGCTGGGCATCAACATGGGCAATCTGGGCTTTCTGGCAGGTGTGAGCAGGGATTCTGTTTTCGAAGCCCTGGACAAACTGATCGCCGATAATTACGAGATCGAAGAGCGGATGATGCTCTCGGGCACCGTGTACCGGGGCGACCGGATGCTGGGGCGCGACATCGCCCTCAACGATGTGGTTATTTCACGAGACGGCCACCTGAGGGTGGTCGGGTTCAAAAACTATGTGAACGGAGTATACCTCAATTCGTACAACGCGGACGGCATCATCGTTTCCACGCCGACCGGTTCTACGGGCTACAGCCTCTCGGCGGGAGGCCCTGTGGTATCGCCTAACGGTTCCATGATCATCATGACGGCGGTGGCGCCTCACACGATCAATGCGCGAAGCGTCGTGTTTCCGGCCGAGGATACCATCACGGTAGAGATAGGCAAGGGCCGCCACAGCGATGTGGAGAGGGCCATAGCTTCGTTCGACGGCGATACGGAAATTCCGATGATCACGGGCGACCGCATCGTCATCAGGCGGGCGACGGACCGCACAAGGATACTTAAACTTAATCACCTGAGCTTCGTAGAAGTTCTGAGACAGAAAATGGAGAACAGTGGATGAAATCTGCAAGACATGAAAAAATCATAGAGTTGATACGCAAGTACAATATCGATACACAGGAGGAGCTGGCTTCGCGCCTCAATGAATCAGGTTTTAAAGTTACGCAGGCCACGATTTCGCGCGACATACGCGCACTTAATATGACAAAAGTTACGGGCAAGGACGGCAAATCGCGCTACGCGATCCTCGAGAGTTCTTCGCCCGATACGGGGGATAAATATTCACGCGTGATGAGGGACGCCATAGTTTCGGCCGACGCGGCCCGCAATCTTGTCGTGATCCGAACTGTCCCCGGAATGGCCATGGGCGTCGCCGCGGCGCTCGATGCGATGAAATGGCCCGAGATCCTGGGCTCCATCGCAGGGGATGACACGATCATGTGCGCACTTCGGACCGACGACGAGGCCGAGACGGTGACCGAACGTGTGCTGGCTCTTGTGCGGTGACAGAAAGGGGACCCGTAAGTTATGCTTGTTAATCTGCACGTCAAAAATCTTGCCCTGATCGAGGAGGCCGATGTGGAATTCGGCAGCGGCCTCAATATCCTTACCGGTGAGACCGGCGCGGGCAAATCGATCCTGCTGGGATCCATGCAGCTGATCCTGGGCGGAAGAATATCAAAAGAAATGATACGTCAGAACAGCAGCAGTGCCCTTGTGGAGCTGCTGTTTCAGGTAGATGACCCCGGGACCGTATCGTCACTCGCGGATCTGGGGATACAAACAGAAGAGGGGCAGGTGCTTCTTACCCGAAAGATCACTGAGGGCAGGAGCGTCTGCAGGATAAACGGGGAGACAGGCACGGTAAGCCAGATGAAGGCTGCCGCTGCGTGTCTTCTTGACATACACGGACAGCACGAGCACCAGTCGCTTCTTTACAGGGACAAACAGCTGCAGATCCTGGATGCCTACGGCGGAAAGGAGACCGAAGACGCGCTGCAGAGGACCAAAGAGGCGTACCGCGAATACACACGGGCAAAGAAGCATCTCGACTCCTTCGAGACGGACGAGGAGAAGAGGAGGAGAGAAGCGGCTTTTCTGGAGTTTGAAGTAAACGAGATAGAGGCTGCGGCGCTGAAGCCCGGTGAGGACGAAGAGCTCGAAAAGACATATCGCAAGCTGGTGAACAGCCGCAAGATCTCCGAGACGATCTACAGTGTGCACGAAGCGACGGGCGGCGAGCGCATGGCGGCAGATCTTGTCGGAACCGCCGTGCATGATCTGGGCAGGCTCCTGGAATACGATGAGGATCTTTCCTCCCTCCATGCATCGCTCTCCGACATCGAAGCGCTGCTGGAGGACTTTAACCGCGAGATCTCTTCGTACATGGATTCGCTCTGGTTTGACGAGGAGACCTTCCACGAGACCGAAGAGCGGCTGAACCTGCTGAACGACATGAAATCCAGGTACGGGCAGACGATCGAGGATATCCTGGCCTATCAGGAGAAACAGAGCGCAAAGCTTCTGGAGCTGCAGAATTACGAGGAGAATCTCAGGAGGGCACAGGCTGAGCTGAAAAAAGCGGAGAAGGCGCTTATCGAAGAATGCCGGAATTTGACGGAAATCCGCCGTAAATGCGCCGACGGGCTTGAGCAGGAGATCATAAAAGGTCTGAAGGATCTGAACTTTCTTGACGTGCGGTTCTCCATCCGTTTCGACGAGAAAAAGCCATCTGCCGACGGGGCTGACGATATTGAGTACGAGATCGCGACCAACCCGGGCGAGAGTCTTCTGCCCCTTGGCCGGATCGTGTCCGGCGGCGAGCTCAGCAGGATCATGCTGGCCATCAAAGCGATACTTGCCGACAAGGACCGCATCGGGACTCTCATCTTTGACGAGATCGACACCGGCATCAGCGGCCGCACCGCCCAGATGGTGGCCAGAAAAATGGCCGAGATCGGCAGACACCGCCAGGTCATCTGCATCACCCATCTGCCCCAGATAGCCGCCATGGCCGACCGCCACTTCGAGATAGAGAAACACGCCGACGAATCCGGCGGAACCACCACCCAGATCCATCTTATGGACCCTGACAGCTCCGTTCGCGAGCTCGCCCGCCTGCTTGGCGGCGCCGCGATAACACCTGCGGTGCTGGAGAACGCGGGCGAGATGAAGAGGCTGGCGGAGGAAGAGAAAAATAAAATGTGAAGCAAACCGTCCCCCTGTTCCACCCTTAAATACCATAGTATTGTAACAATTTGTCGACAAATGACAAATAATGTCGAATTTTCTCGAACGAATTATGTAAAAATCAGAATATAATACTTGAATTCCCGGTTGTATATTTAATATAATGATTAGTGCACAATCGTTACGGAAAGGAGACACCTTCATGGACAAAATCAACGTTGCAATTGCAGACGACAGTATCGAAGCAGATGAGATCCTGAGCCGTATGGTGAATGACGATGATTCCCTGAGGCTCGTGGGAAGCGCGCATACCGAGCAGGAATTTATGCACCTTCTCAGAGAACACAACCTCGATATCGTTATTTTCGACTCAATTGTACCGAAGCTTCGCAGAACGAACCGAAAGATAGCTGTGACCCGTCCAACGGGGCAGAGCGCAAAGTACAGAATGCGTGAAGCGCGTATGAAGCTGCGTGAAGGAGAAATGAACGTACTCGAGCTCGATGTAACGGAACTGTTCCACGAGCTGGGTATTCCGGCGAACATAAGAGGGTATCATTACCTCAGAGATGCAATTGTCTTTTCAGCAAAAGACACAGAGATGCTCGGATCGGTGACAAAGATGCTGTATCCGACCATCGCAAAAAAGTACAATACGACAGCACCGCGTGTGGAGAGAGCGATACGCCATGCGATCGAGACCTGCTGGACGCGCGGAAAGAGCGAACAGATCTACAAATTATTCGGCTATACGGTGACAAGTGAGAAAGGCAAGCCGACAAACACGGAATTTATAGCTATGGTAGCTGACAAAGTGAGGATCGATGCGAATCTAAAGTCGTAGATAATAAACAATAAACAATATTCACAAAAATACTCTTTCCATTATCGTTAGTTTCGTGTATAATTGAAACAGGATGATAATGACCAAGGAGGGTGAAGAACGTATGAAGAATATCTTATTTGCCACTTCGGAAGCTGTTCCTTTTATTAAGACCGGCGGACTTGCCGACGTTGCCGGCGCACTTCCGAAATGCTTCGACAAACGCTATTTTGACATTCGCGTCATTCTGCCTAAATACGCATGTATGAAGCAGGAGTGGAAAGACAAAATGGAATATGTCACCCATTTTTATATGGACATCGGTTACAAAAACTGCTATGTAGGCGTACTTCATATCGAATACGAAGGCATCCATTTCTACTTCATCGACAACGAGTACTATTTCAGCGGGCCGACTCCGTATGACAGCGCACCGTGGGATCTTGAGAGATTTGCATATTTCTCCAAGGCCGTACTTTCGGTGCTCCCGGTAATCGGCTTCCGTCCCGACATCATTCACTGCCACGACTGGCAGACAGGACTTGTTCCTGTATATCTGCATGATACGTTCCAGCAGAATGAGTTCTTCAGGGGCATCAAGACCATCATGACCATCCACAACCTGAAATTCCAGGGCGTGTACGATGTCAAGACCATCCAGGAGCTGACCGGTCTTTCCGATTATTATTTTGCACCGGACAAGCTTGAGGCTTACAAGGACGGCAACTTCCTCAAAGGCGGTATCGTATTTGCCGATGCGGTAACCACCGTCAGCAATACATACGCAGAGGAGATCAAGACACCGTTCTATGGTGAGAGACTTGACGGACTTCTCAATGCAAGGTCCAACAGCCTGCGCGGTATCGTCAACGGTATTGATTATGATGTGTTCAATCCCGAGACCGATCCTTATCTTCCTTACAACTTTAACGCTACCACGTTCCGTAAGGAGAAGGTAAAGAACAAAGTGCAGCTGCAGAGAGACCTGGGCCTCAACGAGGATCCGAAGGTCATGATGATCGGTGTGGTTTCGAGACTTACCGACCAGAAGGGCTTCGACCTTATCGCGTACATGATGGATGAACTGTGTCAGGATGCTATCCAGCTGGTAGTTCTGGGTACAGGCGAGGAGCGCTATGAGAATATGTTCCGTCACTTTGACTGGAAGTATCATGGCAAGGTTTCCGCGCAGATCTATTATGATGATCCGCTTTCACATAAGATCTACGGCGCCTGCGATGCGTTCCTTATGCCGTCGCTGTTCGAGCCGTGCGGCCTGAGCCAGCTGATGAGCCTTCGTTACGGCACACTTCCCATCGTGCGTGAGACGGGCGGACTTAAGGATACCGTAGAGCCGTACAACGAGTACGAGGATACCGGTACAGGTTTCAGCTTCCGCAATTACAATGCGCATGAGATGCTGAATACGATCAGGTTTGCGGAGAGGATCTTCTACGATAAGAAGCGTGAGTGGAATAAGATGGTCGATCGGGCTATGGCGAAAGATTTCTCGTGGAACAATTCTGCAAGGCAGTATGAAGAGATGTATAACTGGCTGATCGGCGATAAGTAAAGCGTACAGAAGAGTGTGAGGACAGCCCCCAATTGGGGCTGTCCTTAATTTGTGTTATGAGGCCGGATAGAATATGGGAGCGTCTGCACAGGGGCATGATATTCATACGGGAGGGAACCCGTTGCCAGATCTTGCGAAATTGCTGCGCCGCCTATTGACAGCTGCCTCCGCAAACGCACTTCGTTTGGACGGTGCTGAGGCAGCTGTCGCTATGCTCGCAATTTCGGAAGATCTGCCAAAGGGCCCCCTCCCGTATGAATATCATGCCCCTGTGCTGACGGTAACATAGTCCCTCCGGAAAGGGTGGCGAGTGTTGTCGCAGGCGGAGGTTAATCGTGACGTTTATGAATTTTTGCTTGACAGGAACTTTGAGATGTAATAAGATAGAAAACGAAAAAACGAACATGCGTTCGATAAATGCATGATTCAGCATATATGAAAAATAATAGG
>CAMNGN010000058.1 GCA_946538475.1 uncultured Blautia sp. | reverse complement strand
CGAAGACAGGGGACGGTTCTCTGTCTTCGTCCCCTGTCTTCGCCCTGTCTTACGTTATCTCATAACCGTAAGCACCACCAACGTCCCCAATATGATCAGAATACCAAAGCAGGTCATCATCATCGCAAAGGAGAAGTTGGACATCAGGGAATCCGTAGTTTCGGAGGTCCCGAGCAGAGCCTTGTGGAATTTGTTCATCCGCTTCGCATCGGGAAGCGGCACGCTCTTCTGGCGGAACACAGTTTTACGAAGCAGGATCAAAAGTCCGTCCAGACTGTCGGATAACGCACGCCCGATGATCGCGCCAAAGATCAGCACACCTTTGGCCAGCGGGCGAAGGAGCTTATTCTCGCCGAACACCGCGGCGAGCTCGCCGAAGATCAGCGGGAGCCACCGGGTCAGCACCGGACGGTACACCAGATTTTCGAGGTCGAGCTTTTCGGGCCACAGATTGACGTAGCTGCCGTCCCGGTAAAGCACCTTCTTCACCACTAACAGATACACCAGCGCACCGATCGTGAGGGAAATAAGCCCGCCCTTCAGGTTCGCAAACGTGAACGCCCGGAACCCGAGGATCTCCTCATTCCCCGTCATGAAGGCCGCCAGATGCGTCATCACGAAGGGCTGTCCGAGGATCACCATAAACAGCGAAGATCCGAAGATCGATGCGGTACTTGCAGCATTCATGCAGCGGCTGTCCGCATCAAACGCTGCCTGCCTTGCCGCATCGCGGTTCTTCTCGACAAACACGCAGATGAACAGCTTGAGCATGTATGCAAAGGTGAACCCGCCCGAGATCAGGAAGATCCACTCGATGCATTTTAACAGCGCCGGATTCCATGCAGCCTCGTGAATTCCTTCCACGATACCCTCATGCAGAAGCGTCTTGCTGATATATCCGTTGAAAAGCGGAACACCGCTGATGCCAAGCGCACCAAGCGCGAACGCGATCTTCAAAAACGTCTTGTTTCTTCCATAACCCCTGATATCATCGAGGGTCAGGATATGCAGGTTCATCACCACAACGCCCGCCGCCATAAACAGAGCCAGCTTGATGAGCGAGTGATTGACCATGTGCAGCATGGTTCCGGAGAGCGCAACAAATGCGCCTTCCTCGCTCCCCTCCGCCATAAGCAGATTGTACATGCCCGTGCCGGTCAGGATAAAACCGACCTGCGACATGGACGAACACGCCAGCGTACGCTTCAGGTTTACCGAGAACAGCGCAAGAAGCGCGCCAAGGAACATCGTCACCACACCGAGAAGCAGGACCACTATGCCGTACAGCTTCTCCTCACAAAAGACATTCATCGTTGTCATCAGAATGCCGTAGATACCCACCTTGGTCAGGATACCCGAAAGCAGCGCCGACGCGGGCGAAGGTGCCACGGGATGTGCCTTGGGGAGCCAGATGTGCACCGGGAACATACCCGCCTTACAGCCAAAACCAAAAAGGATGCAGAACCCGGCCGCAAAAAGCTCGGTCCTGTTCGGAGCCTGCTGCACAGCAGCGAAAAGCTCATCAAACCGCAGCGTCCCGGTCTGGTGATAGAGCATCAGGAGTCCCATAAAAAGGACAAGTCCACCGATCACCGCGATAAACAGATAGGTATAACCGGCCCGGATCGCCTCGCGGGTCTCCTCGTGGATGACCCAGGTGAACGATGTAAACGAAAGGATCTCGAAGAACACAAACGTGGTCATCAGGTCCCCCGAAAGCATAACCCCTTCGGTCGCCCCCAGCGTGACCAGCACGAACAGCCAGTAGCGGTTCAGATTCTCGCGCTCTTCCTTAAAATATTCGAGAGCAAAGACCGTCGTCCCCATCCACATGACGGCTGTCACGATCGCGTATATCACGCGAAATCCGTCCGTCGTAAACGAGAGTCCCTTAAACAGGATATACCCTATCTCCTCTTTTGGCATGACCACCGGCAGAGCAAGCGTCAGAACAAGCACGGCCGCGCAGCTGATCACAGCGATAAGATCTCTCAGTTTTTCCCTGCGAAGCCCCGCCGCAAAGGCAAGCGGCCCGCAGACCATCGGTAAGAAAATAATCCATGCAATCATAGCACACCTCCGGCGATCTTCTCAAGGTAGCCCATAATGCCGCCGGAGAACACTCCGAACAGAATGTTCACCACAGTAAAGAATACGATCGGGATCAGCATCAGAACGCCCGCTTCCTTCACCTTGCTGCCCTCCCCGTACCTGTCTTTTCCCGTCACAGGGAAGAAAGCACGGACACTGACATTGAGCGTGTACATCGCGCACAGGAAAGCCGAGGCGATCAGGCAGAACACACCGGCTATGCCCCAGGGAGTGCCGGAATTACCGCCTGCAGTCAGCAGGCTCCATTTGGAGACAAAGCCGCAGAACAGCGGGATGCCGGTCAGCGACAGCGCACCCAGCGTATAACAGATGAATGTCACAGGCATCTTTTTGCCCACACCGTTGACTTCGTAGATGTACGAATTTCCGGTCACATGCATGAACGCACCTGCGGCGAGGAACAGCGTCATCTTGATCACACCATGGAACAGCATGTGAGCCAGTCCGCCGACCAGGCCTTCGGGCGTCATCAGCATAAATCCAAAAAGCATGTACGAAAGGTTGCTCATGGTGGAATACGCCAGCCTGCGTTTAAAATGTCTCTCACGCAGTGCCTTCACCGCACCGAACAGGAGCGAAAACTCCGCGGTCACCAGGCAGATGATCTGCACGGCAGTCCCCGAGAGGAAATCCGTGCCAAACACATACCAGGTGAGGCGCATCACGGCAAACGCGCCGGAATTGACCACCGCAACCGCATGCAGAAGGGCCGTGACGGGAGTCGGTGCGACCGATGCCGTCGGCAGCCAGTCGTGCAGCGGGAACACCGCAGCTTTGGCACCAAAGCCGAAGAAGCCCAGGAGGAACGCGATCTGCATGAGCGTCGTGTTATAATCCCCGCCTAAGCTTCCCCCAAAGATAAAGCTTCCCGACTGTCCGTAGACCGTCGTGAGGACCACCGCCATAAACGAAAGCGAGGCCCCGCCGATCGTATAACCCGCGTACTTCCGCCCGGCGTAGAGGCTGTCGTGCGTCTCGTAATGAGAAACCAGCGGGATCGTGACCAGCGTCAGCATCTCAAAGAAGACGTACATCGTGACCATATCTGCGGCCAGCGCCACGCCGAGTGTCACACCGTAGGTCATGATGTAAAAGGCAAAGAACACGTTTTTCCTGTGCTCTTTATGCATGTAATCGAATGCATAAAGCAGCACAAGCGGCCACATGACCGCCACCATCCCCGCAAACAGCCGTCCCGGAGCGTCCAGCTTTAGAGTGATGGAAAAGTTGTTGGTAAAACTGTAAATATCTACCGGCGTATTGTCTACCGTAAATATCGCGAAAAAGACACAAAGCGAAGTGAGTATCGCGATCGTCTCGGTAAAGATCATCCGGTTTTTATCATGAAATTTATGCAGCAGGATCCAGAATCCGCCCAGAACGGGCAATGCGATCGGTACTGCCAAAAATAGAGAATTCAATTGTAAACCCTCCGTCTACTTTATCAAAGCCCGAAAAGCGTAAGGATCGTCGGGCCGGCAAGACCGACAAGCAATGCCCCTGCGCAGAGGAAAATAAGCGGGATCCACATGATGCGGGGCGGCTCTGCCTTTTTGAGTTCGGCCGCTTTTCCCTCATGTCCCGGGAAGAACGCGTCCACCACGACGGTCAACAGGTATCCTGCCGTCAGCAGCGCCGAGATGAGCAGCACGACAGGTGCAATGATCGTAAAAGGCTTAATTCCGCTGTCGATCGCTGCCGAAGCGATGTACCATTTGCTCAGGAAGCCGGCCATCGGCGGGATTCCCACAAGCGAGAGCGATGCCGCGGTAAAACAGAGCATTGTGATCGGCATCCTTTTTCCGATACCTTTGAGGTCTTCCACTCTTCTGATCCCCAGCTGAATGATAAAGATACCGGCCACCAGGAACAGGCAGCCCTTGGAGAACATGTGCCCCATCAGATGCAGAAGTCCGCCCTGAAGTCCTTCCTCCGAGAGGAACGAGAGGCCCAGCAGAATGTAGGAGATCTGGCTGACCGTCGAGAAAGCCAGCCTTCTCTTCATCACCTTTTCGCGGTACGCCATCATCGAGCCCATAAAGATGGTCAGCATGCAGAGCGTCATCCAGGTGTACTGCACCCAGGTTCCGCGGATGTATTCGGTACCGACCGAAAAATACACGAGGCGAATGATCGCGATAACGCCCGCCTTAGCCACAATGCCGGAAAGCAGTGCGGAAGCCGGTGCCGGGGCGATCGGGTGAGCCGTAGGAAGCCAGCCATGCATCGGGTACATACCGGCTTTGGTTCCGAATCCGAGGATTCCGAGGAAGATCACGGCAAGGAAGAGCGGATCGTGTCCCGATACCTTTTCCATGTCGATAAAGCCGCCATAGACGAACGATGCGTCGCCCGTGGTAAAGTGATAGACAAAGAACACCGCGAGCAGACCGAGAAGCGCGCCGGCCACGGAATAAAACAGGTATTTAAGACCCGCCGCCACAGCCTCTTTGGTGAGGTCGTGGAGAACCAGCGGGACCGTCATCAGAGTGACCATCTCGAAGCAGAAGTACAGTGTGATGAGGTTCGCCGCCATCGCGACGGAGATCAGTGCGCCGAAGGATATAAAGAAGAAGCAGAAAAACACGTTCGGCCGTTCTTCATGATCCATATATTCATAGGAATAAAAACAGACACAGGTGTAGATCGAGATGATCGCAGCCAGAAACAATTTGCCCACTCCGTCAAGCGTAAAGGAAAGGTTTAAGTTGTCCGAAAAGACGACCGGTGTCACAGCCTTTCCCGCCATCATCGAGAGCAGGGCGAGGACATCCGTCATAAGCAGTATCCCCGTGTAGCATCTTTTGCGGGTCGGCATATCGATCTTTACAAAAGACGCGACGATTCCGAGAATGATCGGAAACAGTATCGTAGCTAACAGCAGCATGAGAAGGCATCCTCCTTACATAAACATTGATAATCCGCGCTCGATGAGATCCGCGAAAACCCACGATGCCAGGCCGAGCGCCAGATTGGCTCCGGTGAGGATCAGCATCGGTACATTGTACGCGGCTCTGTGGCGTATACGATGCCGGTCAGTCTGATCTGACGAGCTGTATACACGGATGGTCGTGCGGATAAAGTAGAGCGCGTTCAGCAGAGAACTGATCGCAAGCACCACCATCACGGAAACGATCATGGAAGTATATCCGTTTTCCACGGCAGCCATACCAAACAGAAGCTTGGATGAAAAGCCTGCGAAGATCGGAATGCCGATCATCGACAATGCACCGACCAGGAAAAACACGCCGGCGTTTTTGTCGCGGATCGCGCTGCCCTGCAGAGCGCTGAATTTGAGGCTGCCTCCCGACACATCCGCAAGTCGCGGGGTGGTGAGGAACAGCTGTGATTTTGTGACCGAATGTGCCATGATGTGGAAGATCGCGGCGGTAAAACCGGCGGTTCCTCCTATGCCTATTCCCATGTAGATGTAGCCGATCTGGGCTGCGGATGAAAAGGCGACCATCCTGTTGATGTTGTTGGCGCGCATCGCGGAGACCGATCCGAATACGATGCCGCACATGCCGAGCGCCAGCAGCAGATACCTGATCGGCATGGTCTCGAACAGTTCAATGCCGACCACGCGGTAATAGATCTTGATCAGCAGGAAGATGTAGCATTTTGACACCAGCGACGAGAGGATCGAGCCCGATGCGGGCGTCGCCCAGCCGTAGGTGTCCGGCATCCAGTAGTGGAACGGGAAGAGGCCGCTCTTTATGGAAAGGCCTATCGTGATGATGCCGACAGCCATCGTGATGACCATCATGTTGTTCGGGTCCTGAGAAAGGACGGCGATCCTTCCTCTCATGGGCACCATCAGCAGGTTGCCCGTGACATCATAAAGAAGTACCACACCCAGCAGAAAGAGGCCCGATCCCATAAGGTTGAGGATCATGTAGCGGACCGCCGCGAGGGTGGTGCGTCCAATTTCACGGACAATAAGTATACCGCAGCTTGTGAGGGTGAGGATCTCGAGAAAAACGTACCCGGTAAAGATGTCGTTCGTCCAGGTCATCGCCATCAGGGCTGCCGTCATCAGGTTGATGAGCGTAAAGTAAAGGTTCAGCTTGCTCTCATCGATGTCGTCAAGCAGAAAGTGCGTGCCGGCGAGTATCGAGCATAGCATGACGATCAGAAACAAAAGCGCGATCGCCGCTTCGAGAACGCCTGCTCTGATCTCGTTGCCCCAGGGGGCCGGAAATTCGCCCATCACATAAGTGAAGGCGCTGTTCGTCGTCCAGGTGTACCAAAGTACACAGGATACCAGAACGATCAGCAGGCATTCATATATGATCGTATATCTTCTCGCATTTTTTCCGCTGAGCATCATGCACAGCACGCCCGAAAACAGGCTGAGCACGATGGTGAACAGAGGAAAATTCGTGATAAAGTCCAATTTATCTGTCCTCCGTCTGATGCTTTGACAAGATGTAAATGTCATCCAGCTGCAGCGTGTGGTATCTCTTATAAAGCCGCACGGTGAGCGCCAGCATGATGGCCGTGACCGAGACCGAGACCACGATGCCGGTAAGCACCAGGCCTGCGGGCACCGGGTTGATGTAGGCCGAAGGGTCGGTCACGCCGTTTACGATGATCGGCGCTTTTCTCCCGTGAATGTAACCCATCGATGCGAGAAACAGAAAGGTGCCGGTATCCATAATATTCATTCCGATCAGTTTTTTGATCAGATTCCGCTGAAACAGCAGCATGACAAAGCCGATGCCGAACAGTATCACTGCCACCGCTTCTTCGTAATTTGCAAGTAATGTCTCAATCACCGCCGATATTTCCTCTCCTGAATAAGCTGTAAAAACCGAACATGGTGCAGGCAACGACAAGGCCGACCGCAATGTCCAGCGGAAGGATCATGCCGCCCGAAAGGATGGCTCCCGGGGTTCCTTTGGGAATATGGTTGTCCAGGCCGTTGGCCCCTGTAAAGAACACGTATCCTTTGGCAAAGCTGTAAAACGCCAGTGAAACAAACGTGATGACGTTCGAAAGTCTTCGGGTGAAAAAGCGGTCTGTCACTCCAAAGCCGAAGGCCGAGGCGAAGATGATGAGGCCGCCGCCCATTACCGCCCCGCCCGAGAAACCGCCGCCCGGGCCGTTCTGTCCGTTAAGCAGTACATATATTCCGTAGAGGAAGATGCTCGGGATGAGGATCATACCGACGCAGCGCATGATGGACTCTTTCGAAATATCATGGAACTGCATCAGGTCGGTCGTGTAGTAGTCTTCAAACTGGGTCCTTCGGTTCTTTTTATCCATCCGCAGAAGGATCATCACACAGACCAGCGCGGTGAACAGTACGTGCGATTCTCCCAGTGTATCAAAGGCTCTGTAGTCGAGGATCATGCCGGCCACAACGTTGACTGCGCCGGTCTCTTCCACTCCTTTTGTGATATATCTGGCGACTACCGCCGTCGTCTCGGGGTTTTCCTTGCCGTAGCGCGGAAGGTACGAGATGACGAACAGGAGCACGCCGATCAGCAGGACTGCCGAGATGATCGCTACGACCGAATATAGTCTGTAGTAGCTTTTCCTCTCTCTTTCGATCAGGCGCTTTACGTCGTCGCGGCTGCTCAGGTCGGATTTGATCCCGGCCACGCTCTCTTTTATCTCTTTACGGTTGCTGTATGGTGTTTCGTCCGTCTCCATGATGTGGACCGCCGAGTCGAAATCGCCGTTCAGCCATTTGACAAAGCGCTCTTTGGCGCTTTGAAGACCGCTGATTTTCTGTTTTGGTTTGTTCCCGCCGGTCTGCGGGGCATATTTGCTCATGGTTCTATCTTCCTTTCGTTGGCTTATCCGCTTTATCGTTTTTTGGGACCCGACATCTGATCGGCATCCTTGTTGTCTTCCTCACGGATCTTGCGAAGGGTAAGAAGAAACAGCACACCGCTTATTCCGGCGCCGACTGCTGCCTCTGTGATGGCAAGGTCGGGGGATTCCATCAGGACCCAGAGGATACACATGATGGAGCTGTAGGCCATGAAGATGATGACCGCCTGCAGGAGGGTTTTTGTCAGGTTTACACCTATCGCGCATACGATCAGCAGCACAAGCAGGATGATCCTGAGTATCGTTTCAAGACTCACGCGGTTCGCCCCCCTTTCTGAATGTCATGAAGCGCGCACGCTCCCTGTTTGTATAGTACTCCACCTGGCTGAGGAAATGTGTCGAGACAGGTGAGGTGAACCACATAAAGAAGATGAGAAAAAGCAGCTTGAGGGTGTCCATATTCAGGCCGCTCGCGACCGCCATCGCGCTGACTACGCAGAGAAGGCCCAGGGTGTCGCCGATGCCTGCGGCGTGCATCCTGTTCATCACAAAGCCGAAGCGGTAGACGCCGATGACAGCGGAGATGAACGATATCATGCCCATGATCAGGAGGGCTGCTGTGATAAAAAATCTGATCCATTCCATATGTCAGGCCTTCTTTCCTTTTTTGCGCGCTTTTTGTCTGGTTGTTTCTCCCGACTGGGACTGCTGCAGTTTTTTCTCCTTTGCGGTGTCAGCCATTTCCGGCCGGCTTTGCTTCTGCCCACGAGTGGATTTTGCGGGGATGTACATAACCGCGAGGATCAGCACCGCCACAAAGCTGAGCATTGCATAGATGAGGGCGACGTCTGTGAGGTAGCCTTCATGCAGAAGTCCCGACAGGATCGCGATGCTGCAGATGGTCATGGTTCCGATCATATTTATAGAAAGAATCCTGTCGGTAATTCGGGGGCCGATGACTGCGCGGATCAGCATAATGCCGATGAGGACAGCGAAGATAATGAGAGCTCCCATAAAGAGTAGATGGTATGCCTGGTCGATGTTCATGGTTCCTCCGTAATGATTGCTTTTTTATTTCACTTCATTTTCTTTAATATTCTGATGAAGGAGGAGTCCTCCATGCCTTCCGCAAACTCTCTGATGAGGCAGTGGACGACAAAATGGTCGCCTTCCTGGAACAGTGTGTAGGTTCCGGGGGTGAGCGTGATGGAGTTTGCCAGAAGCACATTCTGCGCCTCCGTCTTGAGGCCGGAGTTGAATTCGATCACGATGGGATCGGGCGCAGGGCTTCCGCTCAGGGCTATTTTCATCACGGAAAAGGCGGCTTTGATGATCTCGATGATCAGTACGCCTACATATTTGAGGTACAGTGGGAAG
Organism: uncultured Blautia sp.; assembly: GCA_946538475.1. Taxonomy (GTDB): domain Bacteria; phylum Bacillota; class Clostridia; order Lachnospirales; family Lachnospiraceae; genus Blautia_A. Next base: position 2,163 of record CAMNGN010000058.1, on the reverse strand, counting down.
TTTCGGAAAAAACTGATGTCGCTCTCGCGTTTGTAGCCGAGTACTTTGTATGTGAATAACGACATGAGAGCCGCAAACACTATCCCGAAAAGGACGATTTCGAGAGTGATGCGGCCGTTTAGGATTATCCATAATATGAAAAATAGTGCGATCATTTTGAAGCCTCTTTTGTGGTTTTTTGGCAGGGTTGCCTCAATGTTGCCTTATTATAGTCTCTTTTTGGTAACAGGTCAAGTGGTTAAGAAAGGCTGAGCGAAACGCTCAGCCTGCTGCCACGTAACCGCAGTCTTCTACGAAGCGTTGGCCCTCTTCGGACAGGAGCCAGTCGCGGAGGATTTTGGCGTTCGGGGAGGGGGATTTAGGTATTCCCACGTAGAAGGGGTGGGACAGGGGGTACTCGCCGGAGCGGATGGTGTCATTTGAGGGGGTTATGCCGTCGATGGAGAGAAATTTCATTCCTTCGCGGGATTCCATGGAGGAGGCATAATAATACACGCTGAAGCCGATGGCGTTTGCGGAGTTGTCGTAGGACATTACTGTGTCGATCAGGCCTTCCATTGATTCGATGGTGATCAACTGTTTTTCGGGGATCTCTTCGTCGCCCATGAGAAGAAGGCGCATTAGGGTCTGGCTGCCGGAGTTTTCTCTTCGCTGGAAAGCTTTGATCTCGACATCATTTCCGCCCAACTCGCTCCAGTTTTTGATCGCTCCGGTGTAGATGTCATGGATCTGCCCGGTCGTAAGGCTGTCCACCGGGTTGCCGGCATTAACTATAAAGACGAGTGCATCCCTTCCTACAGGGGTCAGGTCGAGGCCTTCCAGATTGTTCAGCTTCTCTTTTGTCTGGGCTGAAGCTTCATAGGAAAGGATCAGGTCGTCTCTACCGTCTGCCAGAGCTACGTAAGATGGATTTGTGTTTTTGAAATCCTCCAGAGATTCCTCTGCTGTGACCTGATCGCATCCCGTGACTGCCTGAATAAGTGCTTCCATAAGAGGGATGCAGGCGAGGGAGCCGTCCACTTTCGGGTATTCTTCGAGGGTCATCTGTGGTATGGAGGGGTAAGTTGCCGCAGCGTTTGTGAGGTCCTGTGCGTGTACGGGTGCGGCGCAGGCGAGCAGGGCTGCGGTAAGGGTGCAGGCGACGAATTTGATTTTTGACATGTTAGAATCCTCCTTTATATTTTGATCTTGATTTCTGAACATAAAGACAGGGTAAAGACAGGGGACGGTTCTCTGTCTCGAGAAGTGAAAGACAGAGAACCGTCCCCTGTCTTTGAATGAAACGAGGAACCGTCCCCTGTTCCACCCCCGAAAAAGAAAAAGCCGGCCAAGGGGCCGGATTTTTCTTTCAGAAGAGCCGCCGCATCATCTGATGCGACAGGCTCCGCTGATGATGATCTCCAAAAACTTATGCGTATGTATATTTAACATTTACCCAACCGTAGCAGCCTGCTGCCGGGCAGTAGCAGTATCCGTAGTCACCGGAGTACTGGCCGGTCATGCAAAGCTTGGTGCCGTTGCACCAGATCTGGTAGATGATGTTGCTGTCATCGTAGCAGGGTGCGGTACGAAGTGCAAGGAATCCGGTCTGTACACAGGAGTAACGAACGGTTCCTGTCGTTGCGGGTGCCGATGCGGCGGGTGCCTGTGCCGGTGTTGACGGTGCGCAGTAGGTGCTGCCGAGGGTGGTATAATTCGTGTTTACCCAGCCATAGCAGCCGGCTGCCGGGCAGTAGCAGTATCCGTAGCTTCCGGAGCGCTGGCCTGTCATGCAAAGTTCGGTGCCGTTGCGCCAGATCTGATAGATGATGTTGCTGTCATCGTAGCAAGGTGCTGAACGAAGTGCAAGGAACCCGGTCTGTACACAGGAATAACGGGTCTCGGTATAAGTTGTTGCTTCTGCGGTCGTCGCTGTTGCTGCGATGGTTCCGGCTGTCGCACCGAATACGGTTGCGATTGCAAGGACTGCTGCTAAAATTGTATTTCTGAATGTTCTTTTCATGGTGATTTCCTCCTCTTTCCATCTATGTATTTGGATTATTTTTTGTATTGCCTTTGTTTTTGGATGATCATCTTTATTTGATAAGCCCATTATAGGACCGCCGTTATGTAGATTTGTTTTTAGAAAATGTTTTTTTAATTTTTTTTGAAAAAAATTGGGGC
>CAMNGN010000057.1 GCA_946538475.1 uncultured Blautia sp. | reverse complement strand
TTCAGGTATATCGAGAGAGAACTGGCATGCGAGAAAGATATGACCGGACTTAAAGTGCTGGTGACTGCGGGACCTACGCAGGAAGCGCTGGATCCGGTAAGATATATTACCAACCATTCTTCAGGCAAGATGGGGTATGCTATCGCGAAGATGGCCATGCTTCGAGGCGCGGATGTCACGCTGGTGAGCGGACGTACCGCGATCGATCCTCCGCTTTTTGTACAGACGGTGCCGATCGTTTCGGCGAAGGATATGTTCGAGGCGGTCACATCGGTCAGCGATGAGCAGGATATTATCATCAAAGCTGCCGCGGTTGCGGATTACAGGCCGGCAAACGTGGCGGAAGATAAGATAAAGAAAAAAGACGAAGAGATGTCGATTCCGCTTGAACGGACGGACGATATTCTGAAATATCTGGGCGAGCACAAAAAGCCCGGACAGTTCCTTTGCGGATTCTCCATGGAGACCCGCGATCTGATCGGTAATTCCAGAGCCAAGCTCACAAAGAAAAATCTCGACATGGTCGCCGCCAACAATGTTAAAGTGGAAGGCGCCGGCTTCGGGATAGACACCAATGTGCTGACTCTGATTACCCGGGAGGAAGAAGCATCACTCCCTCTGATGAGCAAGGAGGATGCAGCTTTAAAACTCCTGGACAAGATCCTTTCTATGAGAGGATAATTCCGCAGTCTTCTTAATGACGCGCGGAAAAACGGGTTCCTCCGGGACCCGTGGAACTTATGTGTTGCATCCCGTACGGGAGCGATAACAAGGAGGTAAAAAAATGAATAACAACAGAAAAGACACCCGCTGGCTTGTGATGGTCGGACTTTTTTCCGCCATCATCATCGTACTTGCCAATACGCCGCTGGGAATGATCCAGCTTCCCATCATCAAGGCGACAACGGTGCATATCCCCGTGATCATCGGCGCATGCCTGCTTGGACCTCTGGCAGGAGCTATTCTGGGCGGCGTTTTCGGCGTCTGCTCGATGATCAGCAATACGATGGCTCCGACACTTCTTTCGTTTGCTTTTTCTCCGTTCCTGGCAGCGGATATCGCAGGAGTTTTCAAGGCTGTCTGGATCTCCGTCGGCTGCAGGATCATGATCGGCGTTGTTGCGGGATGGGTGTTCATTCTGCTCAGAAAATTAAAGGTAAACAGCTGGATCGCACTTCCTGTCACAGGCTTCATCGGATCGATGACCAACACCGTGCTGGTAATGGGCAGTATCTACGTACTTCTTGCACAGCAGTATGCTGAGGCAAAGAATGTTGCCGTAACTGCAGTATGGGGTCTTGTCATGGGAACAGTAACCGCATCCGGCATTCCGGAGGCGATCGCGGCGGCTATCCTTGTAGGTGCGATCGGCAAGGCGCTTCTCGCAGTGACAAAAAGTCAGCTTCAGCCAAGCCGCGCCTGACAGTCTGCCCGGCGGACTAAGGGACAGGAAAACATCATAGCAGTTCGTTGGCTGCCGTGGAATACAGCCCGGAGGGGTATTAAAAGATGATTCTTGCCATTGATATCGGAAACACAAATATAGTTGTCGGCTGTATAGACAGTGAAAAGACATACTTTATCGAGAGAGTCTCGACGGTCCGCACAAAGACGGAGCTCGAGTATGCCGTCGACCTTAAGACGATCCTCGATATTTATCATATTAAAAGGACCATGCTGGAAGGCTGTATCATATCGTCGGTCGTTCCGCAGATCACCAACATCGTTAAGCTGGGAGCAGAAAAGATCCTCAAGCAGGACGTCATGGTGCTCGGCCCCGGAACACGCACAGGTCTCAATATCCTTATGGATAACCCGGCAACGCTGGGTGCGGATCTGGTGGCGGATGCCGTGGCAGGTATCAAACACTACCCGGTTCCGCTGATCATCATCGACATGGGGACGGCTACAACTCTCTGTGTCGTGGATGAACACAAAAACTATATCGGCGGAATGATATTGCCGGGTGTGGGCATCTCGCTGGATGCGCTGACCGCAAGGGCTTCGCAGCTGAGCGGCATCGGCATAGAGCCGCCAAAGCGCGTCATCAGCAAGAACACGATCGAGTGCATGAAGAGCGGCGTTCTCTACAGCAGTGCCGGTGCCATGGATGGCTGCATCGAAAGGATGGAAGAAGAGCTCGGCATGCGTGCGACGGTCGTTGCGACCGGCGGACTTGCCAAGAAGATCATTCCCTACTGCAAGCGTGATATCATCCTGGACGAGGAGCTGCTGCTCAAGGGCCTGTTTGTCATTTATGAAAAGAACCGTGTCTCCTGATATGGATAAAAAAGGCTTGGGTCAAAACGAATATTATATCGAAAAAGGAACCGACAGACTGCGTCTCGGCTGCACCACCGGCACTTGTGCCGCTGCTGCGGCAAGGGGCGCAGTTGTTATGCTTATCACCAAAAAAATATTGTCGCATGAGAGTATTATGACGCCCGGCGGATTACGATTCGATCTGCCGCTCGAAGCCGTCACGATAAAGGACGGCAGTGCCGCCTGCGGTGTGCGAAAAGACGCCGGAGACGATCCGGATTCGACGGACGGAGTGCTTGTGATGGCAGAGGCATCCTTCTCTGCAAAACCCGGCATCAGAATTGAAGGCGGGGAAGGTGTAGGCAGGGTGACAAAGCCGGGGCTTCCGTGCAAAGTCGGAGAAGCGGCCATCAATCCCGTTCCGCGCAGCATGATCCTTTCCGAGGCGGAGAGTGCCGCGGATGAGCTGGATTATGTCGGAGGCATCGATATAGTCATTTCCGTCCCCGGTGGTGCCGAGATTGCCGCAAAAACCTTCAACCCCAGGCTCGGAATAGAAGGAGGCATCTCCATTCTGGGAACCACGGGAATCGTGGAGCCGATGAGCGAGAAGGCACTTCTGGAAACCATAAGACTTGAAATGAAACAGCATCTTGCCGAGGGAGAAAAAGTGCTTCTTATCACACCCGGAAATTATGGAAAAGAGTACCTTAAAAGCCACATGGACCTCCCTTATGAGCGGGCGATCAAGTGCAGCAACTACGTCGGTGAGACGATCGATATGGCTGCGGCGCTGGGGGCAGAGGGAATTTTGTTTGTCTCGCACATCGGCAAATTCTGTAAGGTTGCTCTGGGGATCATGAACACGCATTCTAATTCAGCCGACGGAAGAATGGAAGCTCTGGCTGCATGTGCGGTTCGTGCAGGGGCATCCATCGAGTGCGTGAGAGCGATACTGGAATGCGGTACCACCGACGAAGCGATCGCAATAATGAAAGAAGCCGGCATACCGGAAGATTCCATGAAGCAGATGCTGGACAGGATACAGTTTTATCTGGACCACAGGGCCAAAGGACGGATATGCACCGGAGCAGTGGTGTTTTCCAACATGTATGGCTATCTGGGCAGCACAGATACGGCAGAACAGTTGATGCAAAGAATAAAGGCCTGTGCAGCAGGCCGATGAAATAATAAGCGGGGAGAGAAAAATGGTACATTTTGTAGGAGCAGGTCCCGGTGCGCCGGACCTTATCACACTCAGAGGAAAAAAACTGCTGGAAGAAGCAGATGTGATCATCTACGCGGGTTCGCTTGTAAATCCCAAACTTCTTGATTATTCAAAAGATATCTGCACTATCTATAACAGTGCCCGTATGACGCTGGAGGATGTGATCAAAGTTATCGTCAAGGCAGAGGCGGCGGGAAAGACCACCGTGCGGCTGCACACAGGCGATCCCTGTCTCTACGGTGCAGTGCGTGAACAGATGGATGTTCTCGAAGAGAAAGGTATTCTGTATGATTATACTCCGGGCGTCAGTTCTTTCTGCGGAGCTGCCGCGGCGCTGAACATGGAATACACACTCCCCGGCGTATCGCAGAGTGTGATCATCACGCGGGCGGAAGGCAGGACCCCGGTTCCCGAAAAGGAAAGCATTCGTGCTCTGGCAGAGCATCAGGCCACAATGGTCGTGTTCCTTAGCGCCGGGCTTATCGATGAACTGGCAAAAGGCCTGATCGAAGGGGGCTATTCCGCGGAGACCCCGGCTGCGATCGTTTACAGGGCTACATGGCCGGATGAGAAGGTGATGAGATGTACGGTAGGGACACTTGCACAGATAGCCGAACAAAATGAAATCACCAAAACTTCCCTTATTATCGTCGGTGAGGCGGTCGGACAGGGAGGATATGAACGGAGCAAACTATATGACCCAACATTTACGACCGGATGGCGAGAAGTTTCGGACAGGAAAGAACAGGACTTGATATGAAGAAAAACGGAAAGAAGATCGCCATCATCGGCTTCAGCACTAACGGACTTACAGTCGGACGTATGCTGAAAGCGGGACTGGAAGCAAACGGTTATGAAGTCAGACTGGACGGGAAGAGCAAATATATAAGCGGTTCCCTCACCGAAAGTCACAAGGAATGGACACAGAGCAGGTTCGAAGACAGCGATGCCCTGATCTTTGTGAGCGCATGCGGAATAGCCGTACGAAGCATAGCGCCGTATTTAAAAAGCAAGAAGGAAGATCCGGCAGTCCTTGTCGTGGATGAGTGCGGGAAGGCGGTCATCCCTATCCTCAGCGGACATTTCGGAGGAGCCAATGAGCTGGCAGAAGAGGCGGCACAGGTCCTGGGTGCGCAGCCTGTTATTACCACGGCCACCGATCTTCACAGCAGGTTTGCGGTAGATACCTTTGCTAAAAAGAACAAATGCACACTCTATCCGGCATGGGCCGCCAAGGAAGTTTCCGCTGCATTGCTTGCGGGAGAACCTGTCGGGTTTTACAGTGATTTTAAAATAGAAGGAGACTTTCCCGAAGGCCTTATCCGTGTGGTCATGAACGATTCCGGAACATTTATCCCCGAGGACAGGGGAAGAACAATGCCGGCGATCGGAATCATAGTGACGGTCAGATCTCACGTGACTCCCTTCCGTGTCACGGTGCGTGTTATTCCGGAAGCGGTCTGGCTTGGCGTCGGCTGCCGCAGGGGGAAGGAAGCCGAAGCAATAAAGACTTTTCTGGATATCTATGTGACAAAGCATCGCATCGATCTCAGATCGGTCAAGGGAATTTCCAGTATCGACAGAAAAAAAGATGAACCCGGACTTATCGGCGCCGCAGAAATGTGCCAGCTCGAATTCGAGACGTTCACAGCGGCCGAACTGGCTTCGGCAAAGGGGGATTTTTCTCCCTCTCTGTTTGTGGCAAGAAATATGGGTGTAGATAACGTGTGTGAGCGCAGCGCAGTTGTAGCTTCGCACGGCGGAAAGCTGATTGCAGGGAAAAAAGCCGAATACGGCATTACCTGCGCTGCGGCTGTCGAGGATAAGATACTTAAGTACAACTAGTGAATTATGCTGCCTTGATGACTGATCTAGTCAAAGCAGACAGATATCAGATAGTAACGTAAATTTCTCGAGAGGTGTTGATGATATGAACAGAATATATGTTGTCGGCATCGGACCGGGTGAGCAGGGACAGATGACAGCAAAAGCTGTGAAAGCGATGGCAGACAGCGATGTGATCGTAGGTTATACGGTCTATGTGGACCTGGTGAAGGAATTCTTTCCGGAGAAAGAGTTTATCACCACACCTATGCGCCGTGAAATGGAACGCTGCATGCTTGCTTTTGAGAAAGCTTCCCAAGGTCTGACGGTTTCTGTGGTCTGCAGTGGCGATGCGGGGGTGTACGGCATGGCGGGACTGATCTTTGAACTGAGCCCGAAATATCCGGACACACAGATCGAAGTGGTGCCCGGTGTCACATCGGCACTGTCCGGTGCGGCGCTGCTCGGCGCTCCGCTGGGACACGACTTCTGCGTGATCAGTCTGAGTGATCTGCTGACACCTTGGAAATTGATTGAAAAGCGGCTATCGGCGGCTGCCGAGGCGGATCTTGTCATATGTTTATATAATCCGTCGAGCAAAAAAAGGCATGATCATCTGCGAAAAGCCTGCGATATTGTTCTTCGGTACAGAACACCTGAGACGGTGTGCGGCTATGCGCGGAATATCGGAAGAGAAGGACAGGAGATGGGAATCCTTACGCTTAAGCAGCTGCGGGAATATGATGCGGATATGTTCACGACTGTTTTTATCGGCAGCTCCCAGACTATCCGCATCGGAGAACGGATGGTAACGCCAAGAGGTTATAGATGCGCAGATTGACCAGATCTGCAGGAGTGAATGGGATGATATTGCCAAAAGGTTAGATTTGTACGAACTGATCATATTTGCGATGACGACCGGGATGATAACGGTAAGAGGATAGACATGTACGAACTGATCATATTTGCGGGGACGACCGAAGGTTATGAACTGAGCCGCTTTGCTTCGGAGCAGGGCATACATACCTGCGCCTGCGTGGCTACGGAGTACGGAAGAAAATCCCTGACGGAAAACGAATTCCTGCATCTTTCAGACGGCCGTATGGATGCTGCCGCGATGCGGGAATTTTTACTTGAGGAGAGGCCTCTGATGGTGGTCGATGCCACGCATCCTTATGCGGATAAGGTAACGGCAAATATTCGGGTGGCAATAGATCGACTGCCTGAGGAACAGCGGCCGAAATATCTTCGTGTCCTGCGTAGAAAGGCTGAGTACACTGAAACAACCGGAAATGCAGTATATGTGGAAGATGCAGATTCGGCTGCATTATTTTTAAAAGATACAACAGGAAATATTCTCCTTACCACAGGCAGCAAGGAGCTGCCTTCTTTTGCTGTACATGAAGAACTGCGCGGGAGAATTATCGCCAGAGTTCTGCCGTTGCCGGAGCCGTTACAGATCTGTATCGAAGCCGGAATCGAAGCAAAGCATATAGTAGCGATGCAGGGCCCGTTTTCGCAGGAGATGAATGAGGCAACTCTGCGGCAATTCGATTGCAGATATATGGTGACGAAGGAATCGGGCGCCGCGGGAGGATTTGCGGAGAAGCTGGAAGCAGCCTATGCCTGCGGTGTCACGCCGGTGGTGATCGGACGACCTTTCGAGGAAGAAGGGCTTTCAGAAGCGAAATGCCGAAGAGAGATCATTGATCGGTTTGGTCTGCATCCGGAGCCCGAGGTTTCGATCATCGGAATCGGCCCCGGAAGTACAGATCTGCTTACAGAGGAGGCAAGGCGTGAGCTGTCACGTTCCGATCTTCTGATCGGAGCCAAAAGAATCGTCGAATCGGTCCGTGAGCGGCAGGATGTGGTCTTTGAGTATGATGCAGAGCGGATCTTTAACTATATAAAAGAGCATAACGAATATCGCAGGATCGCCGTAGTCATGTCGGGCGACACCGGCTTTTACAGCGGGGCCAAAAAACTGATGGGAATGCCGGGTATGAACGCGCGTGTTTTATGCGGCATTTCTTCGCTGACCTATTTTATGGCAAAGATCTTGGAATCCTGGGACGATGCGTTACTGCTCAGCAGCCACGGAAGAGACGCGGATCTGGTTTCTGCATCAGCGCACAATCACAAAGTGTTCTCCATTCTGGGAAAAAGTGATGATGTATCCACACTGGCATCGCGTCTTACGAAATATGGTCTTGGCGATGTCTCGATGACGGTAGGCGAGAATCTTTCCTACAGAAATGAAAAGATCTTTACCGAAAAAGCCTGCCGGCTGACAGATTATGCGGGCGAGGCACTGAGCGTTGTTCTCATTGTAAACGATAAACCTTCCGTTCTTCCTGCCGTACATGGCATTTCCGACGCAAGCATTACTCGCGGAGATGTGCCGATGACGAAGGAGGAAGTGCGCACGATATCGCTGGCAAAACTTGCTCTTATGAAGGATTCAGTATGCTATGACGTCGGTGCGGGAACCGGATCGGTGGCTGTTGAGATGGCCCTGCGGGCCGAAAACGGGCGTGTCTATGCCATAGAGAAAAAGGCAGAGGCTCTGGAACTGATCGAGAAGAATGCTAAGACATTTGGGTGCGGAAATCTGCGCGTTATTCCCGGAGAAGCCCCCGATGTACTGCTTGATCTTCCGGCGCCTACTCATGCGTTTGTGGGCGGAAGTGCCGGAAAGCTTACAAAGATTTTGGAAACACTGGTACAGAAAAACCCGGCAGTGCGTATCGTGATCAACTGCATTACTCTGGAAACTTTAAACGAAGCGCTGGCGGCTCTTCACACCTTATGCGAAGATGAGCCGGAAATTGTGCAGGTAAACGTCGCACGGGCAAGAAAAGTGGGACATTCTCATATGATGATGGGAGAGAATCCGATCTATATCATTACGCGTAAAGGAGAGGTACGGCCATGAAACTGCCCCGGATCATGCTTGCCGGAGTAAAGAGCGGAAGCGGAAAGACTACTATCACGACAGGGCTTCTTGCGCTTCTTAAAAATCGAGGAATGAATGTGCAGGCCTTTAAGTGCGGGCCTGATTATATCGATCCGATGTTTCATTCGAATGTGATCGGGGTGCCGTCTGTCAATCTGGATACGTTCTTTTTGAATCCTGACGGTGTAAGGGCCGTGTTTTCGAGTCATGCTGCAGGCAGCGATATTTCGGTTATCGAAGGTGTGATGGGCTACTATGACGGACTTGGAGGGTATACCACGCGTGCATCTTCCTACGAACTGGCGACGATGACGAACACACCTGTCGTTTTGATCGTGGACGGGCGCGGTATGAGTACTTCTGCTGCGGCAATAATCAAAGGATTTCTCGATTATCGACCGGATGATCATATTGCAGGGGTCATTTTCAACCGTATCTCGCCGATGATTTATCCCAGGCTGAAAATGCTCACAGAGCAGGAGCTGCATATCAGGTGTCTGGGGTATGTGCCGGAAGATGAATGCATGCGATTTGAGAGCAGACACCTGGGGCTCATGATGCCGGAGGAGATCAAAGATCTGAGGGGCAGGATCTCACGCATTGCCGAAAGTTTGAGTGAAACACTCGATGTTGAAGGAATACTGGAAATTGCGGGCGGTGCAGCAGAAATCATTCCGGAAACAACAGAAAATGCAGAGGCTTTGGAGCGAGTAGATTTTCCTTCACAGGGAGAAATGCGTACATCATTCACTGCGAATAACCTACGCGTTCCACAGGATCATAACGGAAAAAAGATACGTATTGCCCTTGCTAAGGATGAAGCATTCTGTTTTATCTACGAGGACAATGTAAATCTTTTGCGAAACATGGGTGCGGAAATCGTCACCTTCTCTCCGGTACATGATACGGTTCTTCCCGAACATGTACAGGGACTTCTTCTTTACGGAGGTTATCCCGAGCTGTATGCGGAGCAACTATCAGCTAACAAAAGCATGCGTGATTCCATTCGTGAGGCGTTGAACGAGGGCCTTCCCTGCATGGCAGAATGCGGCGGCTTTATGTATCTGCATGAGTATATGGAAGGGGAAGACGGTCATACATGGCCAATGGTAGGAGCAATCACAGGCAAAGCATTCAAGACAAAAAAACTTCAGCGGTTTGGATATAAATTGCTTCAGACTGAAGGAATGAAAATCTTCGGTTCGAAGATATCCTGCAATACCGTGGCGCACGAGTTTCATTACTACGATTCGGAGAATCCGGGAGATGCTGTATACGCCGAAAAGCCGGCAGGAGGTATGCATCATCAGTGCATGCATGTGAGTGATACATTGCTGGCAGGTTTCCCGCATCTATATTACTACGGAGCTCCGGAGATTGCAGAGGCTTTTATGAATAAATGCAGGGGGTACGTATGTTGAAATATCGTGCGATCGTCATGCTTGGCGCATTTGTTCTTGATCTGCTGCTTGGAGATCCGACATGGCTTCCGCATCCTGTGATCATGATGGGAAAACTGATCGGATTTCTCGAGGACAGACTCAGAAGAATATTTCCAAAGACCGATCGAGGAGAGAGAATTGCCGGCATCGTACTTGTGCTGATCGTGTGTTTGGTATGTTTTGGGATACCTTTCTTAGTAGTATGGTTCGCTTATCGTCTGCAGCCATATGTCGGCGTTGCTCTCGAGATATTCTTCTGCGGACAGCTTCTGGCGGCGCGGTCACTCCGATCGGAGAGCATGAAAGTTTACGAAAGATTAATAAATGGAACGCTTGACGAGGCAAGATATGCAGTCTCCATGATCGTCGGCAGGGATACCGAAAATCTGAGCCGTGAGGGCGTCATCCGTGCGGCTGTAGAGACGGTAGCAGAAAACACATCGGATGGTGTGATCGCGCCGATGTTTTACATGGCCCTTGGCGGGGCACCCCTTATGTTTCTCTATAAGGCGATCAATACGATGGATTCCATGCTGGGATACAAAAATGACCGGTATCTTTGGTTCGGACGATGCGCGGCAAAGCTTGATGATGCCGCGAATTATGTACCGGCCAGACTGTCTGCGCTTTTGATGATCGCTGCCTCGGCGGCCGGGTTTGATCCCGCAAACGCGTTTCGCATATATAAACAGGACAGGCGAAAACACGCAAGCCCGAATTCCGCCCAGACCGAATCCGTGATGGCCGGAGCATTGCATATACAGCTGGCGGGCGACGCAAGCTATTTTGGGAAGATATACAAGAAGCCCTTTATCGGGAAACCGGATCGTGAGGTAGAGGACGAAGATATTCCACGGGCGTACCGGCTGATGTATTTTACGTCGTTCCTTGGGCTTGCTGTTTTTGCAGGAATGGCGTTTGTTTTGAATATTCTACAGATAATCCGGAAATAGCATGGAGGAATTTGATGAAACATCTTCACGGGGGAGATATCTACAGGAATCCGGGATGCATTGATTTCTCGGCAAGTGTAAATCCGCTGGGAACGCCGGAAGGCGTAAAGCAGGCGGTAATCCGGTCGGCAGAACATTTGGCAGAATACCCCGATCCTAAGCAGGAGGAACTCAGAGCAGCGATCGCGAGGGTGGAAGGTATTTCTGACAAAGACCGTATCGTCTGCGGAAATGGAGCTGCGGAGCTGATATGGCTTATCTGTGCTGCTCTTGCTCCGCGTACAGCCGTGCTTCCGGCTCCTGCGTTTGCGGAATATGGAGCCGCGCTGGAAGAACAGGGATGTCATATCGTAAGAGTGTCAGCTGAAGAAACAAACGGATTCAGACATGACAACAGACTTATCTCCAAAATCGAAGAAGTGAGGCCGGACATCGTCTTCTTTTGTAATCCTGACAATCCGTCGGGTGTTCTCAGCCCATTTGACTATACGCGGAGGTTGGCTGAGGCATGTAAGAAAGCCGGGAGTTTTCTCACAATCGATGAATGTTTTATCGATCTTACGGAAAATCCCGAAGAGGTGTCCTTTGTGCGATACACGGAGCAGTTTCCCCATGTGATGGTGCTGAAGGCGTTTACCAAGACATACGGCATGGCAGGAGTTCGGCTAGGTTATGCCATCACAGCAGACGTCGATATTGCCGCACGGATACGAAGTAAAACTCAGCCATGGAACGTCTCGGTGATCGCAGCTGCTGCCGGACTTGCTGCGCTTGATGAACAGGATTATGTGAGAAGAGGAATAGAAGTCGTTGCGGAGGAGCGGGCGTTTCTCTCCGTCGAGCTTACTGCCCTCGGTTACAAAGTATTTCCGGCGGCCGCCAACTATATCCTTTTCAGAGGCAAATCCGGGCTTGCAGAGCAATGCCGGGATCGTGGCATTCTGATCCGCGACTGCAGCAATTTTGAAGGCCTCTGCGAAGGCTATTA
>CAMNGN010000056.1 GCA_946538475.1 uncultured Blautia sp. | reverse complement strand
TGTTCTTGAGTGCTCCGGATTCTATACCTCCAAAGCAAAAGCTCAGGCTCATATCGATGCAGGCGCTAAATATGTTATCATCTCTGCTCCGGCAGGAAATGACCTTCCGACAATCGTTTACAATGTAAACCATGACAAGCTTACAGCTGATGATCAGATCATCTCCGCTGCATCCTGCACCACAAACTGCCTTGCTCCGATGGCTAAGGCTCTTAACGATTTTGCTCCGATCAAATCCGGTATCATGTGCACAATCCACGCTTACACAGGCGATCAGATGACACTTGACGGACCGCAGAGAAAAGGCGATCTGAGAAGATCCCGTGCAGCAGCTATCAACATCGTTCCGAACAGCACCGGCGCTGCAAAAGCTATCGGCCTTGTTATTCCGGAACTTGCAGGCAAACTGATCGGCGCAGCACAGCGTGTTCCGACCCCGACCGGTTCTACCACGATCCTTACCGCAGTTGTTGAAGGCGAGCCGACAAAAGACGAGATCAATGCTGCTATGAAGGCTGCTTCCAACGAGTCCTTCGGATACAACACCGATGAGATCGTTTCCAGCGATATCGTAGGCATGAGCTATGGTTCTCTGTTCGATGCTACCCAGACAATGGTTCTGCCGCTTGGCAACGGAACTTCTGAGGTTCAGGTAGTTTCCTGGTATGACAACGAGAATTCTTACACCTGCCAGATGGTTCGTACCATCAAGCACTTTGGCAAACTGATCGGCGCTTGATCGAACAGGAATTGCTTTAAAAAATGACTCAAATGAGGGGTCCGGTCTGATCAAAGGACCGGACCCTTTCACCATTTAAAAGGAGATTTACAATGGGACTTAACAAAAAATCTGTTGATGACATCAACGTAAAGGGACAGAAAGTACTCGTTCGCTGCGACTTTAACGTACCGCTTAAAGACGGAAAGATCACTGACGAGAACCGTCTGGTTGCAGCTCTTCCGACCATCAAAAAACTTGTGAACGACGGCGGAAAGATCATCCTCTGCTCACACCTTGGCAAACCGAAGGGAGAGCCGAAACCCGAGCTTTCTCTTGCACCGGTTGCTGCACGCCTTTCCGAGCTTCTCGGCCAGGAAGTCAAATTTGCGGCTGATCCCGAGGTAGTAGGCCCGAACGCAAAAGCTGCAGTCGAGGCTATGAAAGACGGCGATATCGTTCTTCTTGAGAACACCCGTTATCGTGCAGAAGAGACCAAGAACGGCGAGGCTTTCTCCAAAGAGCTTGCTTCCCTTTGCGATGTATTCGTAAACGATGCTTTCGGAACCGCTCATCGTGCACACTGCTCCAACGTTGGTGTTACACAGTATGTTGACACCGCAGTTGTCGGATATCTGATGCAGAAAGAGATCGATTTCCTCGGCAACGCTGTAGAAAATCCGGTTCGCCCGTTCGTAGCTATCCTTGGCGGTGCAAAAGTTGCCGACAAGCTTAACGTTATCTCCAACCTGCTTGAGAAGTGCGATACCCTCATCATCGGCGGCGGTATGGCTTACACCTTCCTCAAAGCTAAAGGCTATGAAGTAGGAAAATCTCTCCTTGACGAGACCAAGATCGACTATTGTAAAGAGATGATCGCAAAGGCTGAGAGCCTTGGCAAGAAACTCCTTCTTCCGGTCGACACCGTCTGCACAGACGAGTTCCCGAACCCGATCGATGCTGAGATCGCAACAGTAGTTGTCGATTCCGACAAGATCCCGGCTGACAAGATGGGCATGGATATCGGACCGAAGACCATCGAGCTTTATGCTACAGCTGCAAAAGAAGCTAAGACCGTTGTCTGGAACGGACCGATGGGCGTATTTGAGAACCCGATCCTTGCTGCAGGAACCAAGGCTGTTGCTCAGGCTCTGGCAGATACCGAAGCTACCACAATTATCGGTGGCGGCGACTCTGCGGCAGCTGTAAATCAGCTTGGATTTGGCGACAAGATGTCCCACATTTCTACCGGTGGCGGCGCTTCTCTGGAGTTCCTTGAGGGTAAGGAGCTTCCGGGTGTGGCAGCAGCCAACGACAAGTAATTAAAGGAGATATAAAAATGGCTAGAAAGAAAATTATTGCCGGTAACTGGAAGATGAACATGACTCCGTCAGAGGCGCTTGCTCTGGTTGAGACACTTAAACCGCTCGTAAACAACCCGGATGTTGATGTTGTTTACTGTGTTCCGGCTATTGATATTTGCCCGGTTGTTCAGGCTGTGGCGGGGACCAATGTTGAAGTTGGTGCTGAGAACATGTACATTGAGGAGAAGGGTGCTTACACAGGTGAGATCGCTCCGGCTATGCTTGTTGATGCAGGCTGCAAATATGTTATCATCGGACACTCTGAGAGACGTGAGTACTTCAACGAGACAGATGAGTTCCTTAACAAGAAGGTTCTCAAAGCTCTTGAGCACGGCCTTACCCCGATCCTTTGCTGCGGCGAATCTCTGGAGCAGAGAGAAGCAGGCGTTACACTTGACTGGATCCGTCTTCAGATCAAATCCGATCTGCAGGGCGTGACCGCAGACCAGGCTAAAGGCATCGTTATCGCATACGAGCCGATCTGGGCTATCGGAACCGGCAAGACCGCTACATCCGATCAGGCTGAGGAAGTCTGCAAGGCTATCCGCGATCTGATCGCTGAGATCTATGACACCGATACCGCAGAAGCTATCCGCATCCAGTACGGCGGCTCCATGAACGCAGGCAACTGCGCAGAGCTCCTTGCTAAACCGGACATCGACGGCGGCCTTATCGGCGGCGCTTCTCTGAAGGCTGACTTCGGAAAGATCGTAAACTACAATAAATAATATAACCTTTGACTTAAGGGGCGGCTCCTTGTGAGCTGCCCTTTTTTGTCAAAAATGAGCCAAAAAGATACGTCCCCAACTACTCATCAAAGAGAACCGTCCCCGTTGATTCACCTCACCCCAGCAGATACTCCCCAAACTCCTTCACAGTCTTAAAATACAGATCACAGTTCTTCCGCATAAATGTTTCAATCTGCGGCACATCATTCGCCCATCCGGCAGCCGCGAAGGGCACACCGGCATCTTTGGCCATGTCATAGCCCGGTTTCAGGTCGTCGAGGACCAGCATCTCTTCGGGTTTGAGCCCAAACTTCTTTTCAATCTCAAACAGAGTCCACGGGGCAGGTTTACGCTTCTCAGGCTCCAGGTCCCAGCCGTAGATCAGGTCGGGCTCGGGAAGACCGTTGTGTTCATAGTCTCTTCTTATATATTTGCTGAAAGAATGCGAGTCGACACAAATAAGCCCACCCAGTTCCTTGAATTTCCACAGGATCTCCTTGATCCCGGGGTAAGCTTCAGGAATGTGCTGCGCGGTGTACGCCGCCCAGAACGCTTCCTCTTCCTTAAACTCTTCTTCACTCAGCCCACAAATATCCCGAAACAGCGCAACAACACCCGGATCAAAATTTAACGCAAAATATTCATCCAACGTCATCTGAATCTCCGGGCGCTTTTCCTTCATATAAAGCTCAAACGATGGGAAGTGGATGGTGGCAGTGCTGTTCACGATGGTGTCATCATGGTCGACGACCAAACATTTATATTTCATATATCTCTCCTTGGCTCAATAAATATTCAGGAATTGATTTTACCACGAAAGTGGCAGCCGGTCAAACTGTGGAACCGTCCCCTGTTCCACAATTTATATTTTTACAAAAAAAGTTTGCAAAAATACTTTTATTGCTTTCCAAAAAGCGCTACAATAATGTTGTGCTACTGTGTTACTCTGCCGGCGTGGAAGAAGCGGCTGAACTGATGAACAGCTAAGGCCGACGGAGTCAACACTTTTGCATATAAGTTAAAAGAAAGGAAGCGTCATATCATGTACAATTCGCAGAACATTTCGGTAAGCGTTCAGCCTAACTGTGTGGTGGGTATCGGAGCTTCCGCAGGAGGACTCGAAGCGCTGCAGCAGCTGCTGACGTTCCTTCCATCAAACACCGGAATGGCCTTCGTTATCATCCAGCATCTGGCACCAAACCATAAAAGCCTTCTGGTCGATATCCTGGGAAAATATACCACTATGCCTATCGTCGAGATCAAGGACGGCATGCACGTAGAGCGCAACCACATCTATATGATCCCGCCCAGGTATAATGTGGAGATCGTATCGGACGTGCTGAGACTCCGCAACTACGATTCGCAGAAGATCAATCATCCTATCGATGTGTTCTTCCGGTCGCTCGCGGAATCCTACGAAAACCGTTCCGTGGCGGTCATCCTCTCGGGAACCGGCTCTGACGGCACCAATGGAATCCGCTCGATCAAAGAACAGAACGGTGTGATCATCGTACAGACACCGGAATCCGCCAAGTTTGACGGCATGCCGCGCAACGCGATCAGCACCGGACTGGCCGATCTGATCCAGAAGCCGGACTCCATCGCAAAAGAAATGCAGCACATCGCGGATTCGATGGTGGACACCAATGCCAAGATGCTGCTTTCGGATCAGGACCTTCTGTCGCAGGTGTTCTCAATCCTGAAAAATGTCACGAATATCAACTACACCTACTATAAGAAGACGACGGTCCTCCGCAGAATAGAACGAAGACTGGTCGTCACCCACAACCGGAATCTGCGTGAATATGTCACCTACCTGACCAATAACCCCGAGGAAGCCAAGCTGCTTGCCAAGGAAGTGCTGATCGGTGTGACCAGCTTTTTCAGGGATCCTGAATATTTTGATGTCCTGAAAGAAACGGTCATCAAACAGCTGCTGAACGAAGCACCCAGGGACAAACAGATACGTGTCTGGGTCGCCGGCTGCTCTACGGGCGAAGAAGCCTACTCGATCGCGATCCTCTTTGCCGAAGCGATGGAAGAGATGAACGTCCGCCGGGACATCAAGATCTTCGCGACGGACCTCGACACCGAATCGATCGCGACCGCAGTGCGCGGCGTGTACGGCGACAACATCATCGAAGATGTCTCGGTCACCAGACTTTCCAAGTACTTTTCGCGTAAAGGCAACCGCTACGTGATCCATCATGACATCCGAAAGATGATCATCTTCGCGCAGCACAACGTATTCCAGGATCCGCCGTTCGGACGCCTGGACCTGATCAGCTGCCGAAACGTGCTGATCTACTTCCAGTCGGTGCTCCAGCGCAACCTGTTCTCCATCTTCCACATGGCCCTCAACAACCATGGCTTCCTGTTCCTGGGAAGATCCGAGTCGGTCATCGACTATGACGACATCTTCAGGGCTGTCTGGGCAAATGAGAAGATCTTCATCCACAACAGCGCAGGCAAAGCCCCGGCGCACGAACACTTCAGCTACTCCATGCAGAACGTGGAGAGCAACATGGAACCCGTGAGGATCCAGCGGCTCGAGGACGAGGCGGACATTCAGTACAAATCCAGCGAACTGGATACCACCATCCTGGAAACACTGATGCCGGCCAGCGTGCTGGTGAACGAGAACAATGAACTGACAAGAACTTACGGTGACTGCTCGCAGTTCCTGTCCATCCCGACAGGCGCGGCGACCCTCGATATATTTATGCTGCTCCGCAATGACCTCAAGATCGCGGTGTCGACAGTGCTTCGTGACGCGCGGCACACGAACGAGAAGGTGAGCTACGACGCGGTGCCGGTGAAGCTCGATAACGAGCCGGAATACATCTCGATCGTGGCGCAGCCGATCCAGGACAGACGCGGAGAGGAGACCAGCTACATGGCCATCTCGTTCCTCAGAGGAAAGAGACCTGTCGACGGTGACATGAAGCAGTACCGCATCGACACGGCGGCCGCACAGCGGATCTCCAACCTGGAGAAGGAACTCAAGATCGCCAAGGACAATCTGCGCCAGACGGTAACCGAACTGGAATCCGTAAACGCGGAGCTTCAGGCGGCCAACGAAGAGCTGCTGACAGCCAACGAAGAGCTGCAGTCCTCCAACGAAGAGCTGCAGTCCGTCAACGAAGAGCTGTACACGGTCAACTCGGAGTATCAGTCAAAAGTGACGGAACTCGCCACGGTCAACGACGACATGGCCAACTTCCTCGCGACCACCCTGGTGGGTATTATCATGGTCGACCGGGAACTCAATATCCGTAAATTTACCGAGTACATCTCGTCCGAGTTCCACGTGGCCGATCAGGACGTGGGCCGTTCACTCAGATACATTGCATTTAACTTTGAGACCATCGACCTGATGGGCCTCTGCCGTCAGGTGCTCGAGACCACGGAACCGATCGAGCAGCACTGCGCATCGGTGACCGGCAAAACTTACCTGTTGAGAATATCGCCGTACAGGCTGCAGGACAATATAAGGCACGAGATCGTCGACCACGGAGAACACGCCGATCAGAACAAGAACCGCGCGGTACACGGCCTGGTCATCACCTTTGTGGATACCACCAAGCAGGTGGACGACCGGCAGCAGATCGAAGAACTGGGAAGAGCGCTCCGCATGGCTGTCAGATCCGGAAGGGACAAAGAGACGTTCCTTTCGCAGGTATCGCACGATATGCGCACGCCGATGACAGCGATCGACGGTCTGGTACAGCTGAGCCTGCAGGAAAAGAACCTTCCTGACGATATCCGCGATAACCTGGAAAAGATACAGGCATCGAGTCAGTATCTGCTGGGCCTGATCGAAGAGATATTGGAGACAAGCCGCATCAACGCCGGCAAGATCGTGTCGGTGGCAAGCGCGGAAAAAGAGGATGACGTACTCGACTCTGTAGCCACGATCGTTTCCGAGCAGGTCAAGGCAGCCAGACTGGATTTTGAGTTTGAAGTCAAAGGCTGCAAGGGAAGATATGTGCTGATGGATGCACAGCATGTGAAAAGAGTACTGCTCAACCTGATCTCGAACAGTATTAAATTTACGCCCGAAGGCGGCAAGGTATCGCTGATCGTAAACGTTAAATATGATGAAAACCGTGCGAGACATGAATATCATGTGCTCGATAACGGAATCGGGATCAGTGAGAGCTTCCAGCGGAAGATGTATCTGCCCTACGAACAGGATCCCTCAAACGGGGAGAGCAATGAAGGCGCCGGACTGGGGCTTTACATTGCCCGAAACCTGGTCGAACTGATGGGAGGATCGATAGCTTACCGCAGAAGAGAGACCGGCGGAACGGAGTTTACCGTTACGCTGAACTATGATCTGGCTACGGACGAGCAGATCTCACTCAGGCCGCACAGGACCGAGACATATGAGGATCAGGTGCTCTACGGCAAGAATGTTCTCCTGGCCGAAGACAACCACATCATCGCCGAAGTGATCATGAAGATCCTCAATACAAAAGGTATTCACGCCGAACTGGCGACCGACGGGCAGGATGCACTGGAGCTCTTCCGCTCGCACGGCCCGTACCATTATCAGGCTATCCTGATGGATGTGATGATGCCGGTGAAAGATGGCATCGAGACTGCCGCGGCGATCAGAGGACTCGAGACAGTCGATGCCAGGTCCGTCACCATCATTGCACTGACCGGGGATGTCACCGATGGAGTCGAGCGCAGGTGCAAGGATGCCGGAATGAACTACTGCATAGGCAAACCGGTCGATCCGGGCAAGCTCTTTAACTGCCTGGTGGAAGGTTTCCAGACGCAGATGCGCGATACCGAAAACGATGAAAACAAATAAGTGCTGAACAGATATGCACAGAATAAACAATGACAGAAGGGAATGATGACATGTGAACAGCATGCTTAACAGGCTCGCAGCCTGGGGAGCCGATCCTCAGGAGGCGATCGCCTGCAGAATGATGGATGATATAGAATTATATGACAGACTGCTGAAAAAAATGTTTGCCTCCGGTGACCGGTTCGAACGCCTTTACAGCGCAGTTGACAGGAAAGATTACGAGGCGGCATATTACGAAGCCCATCAGTTGAAAGGCACTGCCGGAGTGTTGAGCCTGAAACCGCTGTTCATTTGTCTCACAGCTATTGTGAACGATCTGGATAAGAAAAAGTATGAATTTCTGGCAGAAGATTTAGCGAAGTGCAGAGAGGTGTTTGAGGAGTTTAAAGCACTGGCACCCGAAAGGATCTTTGGGTGACAGTCCGCGGAACCAGATGCCGGACAGCGGCAGGTAACACAGAGGATTGTCGTATTCTTTGAAGGATAAGGCATAAAAGTAAGGGGCTGTGAAGAGGGATTTTTTAAAATTCTTTCTTCACAGCCCCGTTCTTTTTTATAAAACCATTTAACGGCTTGTTACATATCTCATATGGATTTTTACATCCGCTCAAACCCGGGCGGCGGAGCGATGATTCCCTTGATAAAGTGCTTGCGGCAGAGTGAAATGTAGCTCTCGTTGCCACCCAGAAATACCTGCTCGCCTTCTCGAACGATCCTGCCATCCTTTATACGCGCATTGCACTGAGCGCGCTTGCCGCACCAGCATACGGTGGGAACCTGTTCGATGACGTCGGCCATCTCAAACAGACGGGCGGCACCCGGGAACATTTTCTGCTGAAAATCGGTGCGAAGTCCGTAGCAGATGACGGGAACATTGAGGTCATCGACGATGTGTGCCATGTAATCGACCTGCTCGGGCGTCATAAACTGTGCTTCATCCACGATGACGGCGGCGCAGTAGAGAGCATCCTCACGGGTCTTCCAGTTCTGCTCGGCAAATTCGATGAATTCGTCCACATATTCGCACGGCGCCGAGATGCCTATGCGGGAGACGATGACCCGCTCACCGTCGCGGTTGTCCGTGCGGGGCTTAAGCAGATGAACTTTCTGCCCGCGTTCGAGATAATTGTAGCGTACCATCAGAGCGTTTGCGCTTTTGGAACTGCCCATCGCTCCGTAGCGGAAGTATAATTTAGCCATGTTTGGATTCTCCGGTCATTTTTGTTATTTGGCAAAGCCGTTAGAAACGGCAAAACCGTATACTACATTGGAGGTCTCTTCGGAAGGACCCGAGATGACAGCAGTGGCAACGATATCGCACGGAGGATTCTCGCGCACACTGTCGACAGCTGCGGAAACAGCCGAGACATCGCCGGCCAGAAAGACGGTCGCGTGTCCGCCGCAGCGGGTATGCCATGTCTGGAACTCAACAGCGGAGGTCTTTACCATCTGATCGACGACGCGGATAGCATTTGCGCTTCCGAGAACTTCCACAAGTCCTATTGCCTGATATTTCATGATGTATCCCCTCCTTATTTATTGATGGTCATGGTGATGGCGGTTTCGGTGTCGGCTGCGGGCGAAGCGATTACCGTGCTGGCATAAAGCTTGCCGTAACGGCTGCCGGTCTCGAGCGCTGCGTCCATGGCGGCTTTGACATCGGAGACCGAACCGCGGATCTTAACACACGCGCCGCTTTTCAGTCGGTTTCTTTCCACACCCTGGACAGCCACATCCGAGGTTTTGGTGGCCGCGTCGAGGGCTACGATACAGGCGACAAGATTATCAAATTCAAAAACTCCGATAGCTTTTCCTTCAAAATTGCGGTCCATTATATTTAACCTCCACTAAATGCTGCCGGACTGTTCCGGGGCTTTTTGACTCTTTGTATCTTAACATAGAATGTATGGGTGGGTCAATGAGTGTTTGGGTGGAACACGGGGACGGTTCCTCGTTCCACCCGGAAATACACCAGAGTTATTCCTGTGTATAGTCGGGTGGAACGAGGAACCGTCCCCGTGTTCCACCCACCCGACTTCAGACCTCCTCCCCGTTGATCTTAGTCACTTTCCCTGCACTTACCGTGATTTCGACTTTATCACCCGCATGGAAATTCTTCCACCGGTCGTAGGGGAGAGAGACTGAGTAACGTTTGTCTTTGACATGAACAGACATGGTATAGGCTTCTCCCTGAAATCCGGTCCGCTCATTTTCGGCGAGAGTGTACTCGGGCCAGTATGGTTCATTGTCCGCACCTGACGATTCTTCTTCGCGGTCGACCACCCATCGTTCTATATCATAGTAATATTTGGTCTGATAGACGGGGTCACTCCGGTAGACAGGTTCCTCATACGTTTCCGTATGATACTCTGTTCGGTAACGTGGGGTCGAATACGTCTCTTCGGTAAAAGTACCGTCGCCGTTGTCGGAATATCGGGTATGATACTCTTCGCCATCGTAGACCTGTTCGCTCACCTGCCTTGTGCGCGTCTCATAATGGTCGAGCACCTGAACATAATGGTGTATCTCCCAATTTGTGTCGTAGACTCGACCGCCGTCGGGAACACTCCAGTCCGACTCCTGCACGGTGCGCCATGCCTCGATGTCGATCTCACGGGCCCAGGCAACGGTTCCTACCTCGCCATTATAGTTTCTGGGCCAGAAGACGGCCAGGATGACGGCGAACAAGGCCAGGATGACACCGAGGATGATAAATCGCCTTTTTTTTACGGCGGCAGGATCGGGAGCTTTTTTCGCTGCGTCCGATTTGCCGGCACCGGTTCCCGAATTTTCAGAAGAAGCAGCTTTGGCAGCCTCACTTTCCCTTCGTTTGGTTTCATTATTAAAATAGTCCCCTTCCGAGGAATCCTTAGGCGCGCCGCAGTTGGAGCAGAATTTAAAACGCACCCTGTTCAGACTGTTGCAGTAAGGGCAGACCCAGTCGGCCCCCTGACCGTACTGCGCAGCAAGGTCAGCTTCCAGATATTTCTTCTTTTGTCCCAGATAAAAAGTGGTGCCCTCGTCCTGCGGATGCCCGCAGCAGGGGCAGTGCTTAGTAAGACCGCCTATGCCTTTCGTGCCGCAGTATTTGCAGTCCCAAAGTCCTTCAACAATTCGCTTTGCCATGGTATGATCCTTTCAGGCCGGATTGAGGGGTGCATTGACCTTTGCTTTTTACGTTACTCAGATAAGTATAGCATTTTTGCCAAAAAATGGAAACGAATTACGAAAGTTTAGATGTGAAAAAAACGGTGATTTACGCGGTATTTTTGCGATTTGAAGTACATGTAACCTTGTATGTAACCATAAAAAGTATATAATATTAGTGTGAATTTATCCGGATTTGCCCTCTTTTCTGCTCAGGAACGAAAAATTGGCTGATGTGTTCGCAAACTATTACGTACTTATTACTAAATATAGGAAAAATAACCGATAATTGCTTGCGTTCCCTCGCAAAATAATGTATATTAAAAAAGTAGATTCTTATGCCATAAAGGGAGGAGTGCGCTCATATGAGCATTCCGCTTTAGGTATTATATAACAATAATGTCTCTGTTTCTTATAGAAGCAGTCTTAGATACAGGGATGGTTTTTCTAGACCCCGTCCGCCGGTTTTTGGGAGCACAGGTAAATACCGGGCGGGACGCGGATAAAAAGGAGGGAGTGCATGCTGACCATTGAAGCACTGCGCGGCTATGGTGCCAATGTGGACGAAGGGCTCGCGCGTTGTATGGGAAACGAACAGCTGTATCTGAGGCTCGTAAATGTTGCGTTAAATGATTCCACTTTTGAAAAACTGAATGAGGCGATGGACAGCGGAGATCTAAAAACTGCCTTTGAGAGCGCACACGCCCTGAAAGGCGTGTTAGGTAATTTGTCCCTCACTCCTTTATACGATGCGGTGGCTGAGCTGACAGAAGATCTGCGAAAGCCTGACGGCAGAGACTATTCACAACAGCTGCAACGTGTAACCGAGGAAAAAAGACGGCTTGATGCTCTGAAAGACGATTGAGCCGGTTGGTATTATACAAGATGGGAGAAATAGAGATGAATGGTGTACGTGCTGAGAAAGGTATTTTAAGCAGAGCTTTGAAGAAGGAGAGCATATGGGCCCGTTTTGTGGTTGGGTTCTTTATGTTCTTCGTGATGGCTGTCTGTCTGGGGGCTGTGGAGAGCCGGGCGGCGGC
>CAMNGN010000055.1 GCA_946538475.1 uncultured Blautia sp. | reverse complement strand
TCGGTTGTCTCCTCAGCTGCTGCGTCTTCTTCGGTTGCCTCCTCAGCTGCTGCGTCTTCTTCGGTTGTTTCCTCAGCCGCTGCATCCTCAGTCGACTCTTCAGCCGCTGCATCCTCAGCCGCTGCGTCTTCCTCGGTCTTCTCTTCAGCTGCCGCATCATCTGCAGTCTCTTCTGCTGCCGCATCATCTGCAGTCTCTTCAGTCGAAGCTTCTTCGGTAGTCTCTTCCGCAGCTTCCTCCTCGGTCGGCTCATCATAATTGATCATGACATAAGAGAACGAAGACTGATTAGCTTCCTCATCGGATACATTGACAGTGGCCTCATCACGAATAGCGTGCTCAACAAGGTCAACGTACGCCTGCATCTCCAGATATTCTTTCACCTGGTCCTCGGTCACGCCAAGAAGTTCGATAGCCTCCTCAGAGTTGGCCTCCATAAATGCCTTGGCTGCTTCGCCGGCTTTGGTCTGCAGATCTTCTGAAAGCTCCACACCATACTCTGCTGCCTTAGCCTTGCTCAGATAAAGAACCTTAAGCTGATCAAGCACATTCTCTACAAAGTTCTGACCGTTGGTCTTTCCGGGATCATTCTCTGCATCGTACTCACTGTCCCAGTTCGGTGACATCTGCATACCATACATGCTGGAGTACATATTATACATATACTCCTGATTACCCTGCTGATATCTGGTCGCCAGAGAAAGAATACCCATAGGGATCTCTGTGCCATCGATCGTAGCCACAACCTTGGTTCCATCTAATTTTGCCGCATCGGCCGCACCGCAGCCCGCCAGCATGCTTACCGTCGTAAGGCCGGCAATCGCTGCAGCGGCAATTCTTCTTGTCTTCTCTTTCATGATATCCTCCGTCATTTCAAGTATATCTCATTCCCGCCATCTTTAGCGGGTCATCAATTCATGAGTATAAACTCTTTTCCGCCATTCATCAAGCCTTTTTTATTACTCCACCCCGGACAACTCCCTGCAGAAGTCCATCAGGGCATCCATCATCTTTCCTTCGGGCCTGTACAAAAACCTCGGCACTCCATCGGCTTTGAACTCCAGCTTTCTCCGATGCCTGTTCAGCATAGGCGGGATCCTTGCCGGGTCGATCTTTGCCTTCTCATACAGCGTGATCTTCACCTCACGCCCGGCCTGCTTGATCTCCGTCACATATGCCCTGTGCGCAGCCGCCTTCAGCCTCGCCACGGCAAGCAGGTTCATCACCGGCCCCGGAAGATCGCCAAAACGATCGATCAGTTCCTCCAGCATGTCATCGTACTCGTTCTCATCCTCGATCGCCGCGATCCGCTTATAAATATCCAGCTTCTGATACTCATTCCTGATATAATCCGCCGGAATATACGCATCTGCCTCCACATCGATGGTCGTATCAAAATCCGCCATCGTCTCGATGCCCTGCACTTCCTTGACCGCCTCGGTCAGCATCTTCACATACAGATCATACCCGACCGCGTTCATATGACCATGCTGCTCCGCTCCCAGCAGGTTCCCGGCTCCTCGAAGCTCCAGGTCCCTCATCGCGATCTTAAAGCCGCTGCCCAGATCGGTAAACTCCCTGATCGCCGACAGCCTCTTCTCGGCCATCTCTTTCAGCATCCTGTTCTTCCGATACATCAGGAACGCATACGCCGTCCGGTTGGAACGCCCGATCCTTCCCCTCAGCTGATAAAGCTGCGAAAGGCCATAGCGGTCCGAATCATGGATGATCATCGTATTCACGTTGGAAATATCCAGGCCTGTCTCGATGATGGTCGTCGTCACCAGCATATCGATCTCACCGCTGATAAAGCGATACATTACTCTCTCGAGCTCCCTCTCGCTCATCTGCCCGTGTGCGAAATCGATCCGCACATCCGGCAGAAGCTTCTGCAGCCTGAGCGTCATGTCCGCAATATCGTTCACCCGGTTATATACATAGAAGATCTGACCTCCGCGCCGCATCTCCCGCATCACCGCTTCTCGGACGGTCTCCTCGTCATACTCCATCACATAAGTCTGAATAGGCATCCTGTCCATAGGCGGCTCCTCAAGGACGCTCATGTCCCTTATCCCGATCAGACTCATATGCAGCGTACGCGGAATAGGCGTAGCTGTCAGTGTCAGCACATCCACATCTTTCTTGAGCTGCTTGATCTTCTCCTTATGTGTCACGCCAAACCGCTGTTCCTCATCGATGATCAAAAGCCCCAGCTTTTTGTAGTTCACATCCTTGGAAAGCACCCGATGTGTCCCGATCACAATATCCACAAGTCCCTTTTTCAGGTCCTCGATCGTCTTCTTCTGCTGCGCAGGAGTGCGGAATCTGCTCAGCATATCGATGCGCACAGGAAAATCCTTCATCCTTTGCGTAAACGTATTGTAATGCTGCTGTGCCAGGATGGTCGTCGGTACCAGGTACACCACCTGCCGGCTCTCCTGCACAGCCTTGAAAGCCGCCCGGATGGCTATCTCGGTCTTTCCGTAACCGACATCGCCGCAGACAAGCCTGTCCATGATCTTCGGCCCTTCCATGTCGCGTTTGGTATCCTCGATCGCGGCAAGCTGATCCTCGGTCTCCTCGTAGGGGAACATCTCCTCAAACTCCCGCTGCCAAACCGTATCCGGCCCGTACACATACCCGGGCTTGTCCTGTCTGGCCGCATAAAGCTCCACCAGTTCTTTGGCAATGTCCTTGACCGCAGAACGCACTTTGTTCCTGGTCTTGTTCCACTCCTGGGTCCCCAGACGGTTAAGCGCGGGCCTTGCGTTGCTGTCCTGACCCGCGTACTTCTGCAGAGAATCCAGCTGCGTAGCCAATATATATAGAAAGCTTCCGCCCTGATATTCAATTTTGATATAGTCCTTGGTCGAATAATTTACCTCGACCTTCTCGATCCCGCGGTAGATTCCCAGACCGTGGCGTTCATGCACCACATAGTCACCCACCGCCAGCTCCGAAAACTCCTGTATCCGCTGGCCGGAGTAGTTCTTTTTCTTTCTCTTCGGCTTTACTTCCTGCCCGAAAATGTCGGTCTCGCTGATCACGGCAAACTTGATCAGCGGATATTCAAAACCACGCCGTGCTCTGCCGTACAGCACCATCGTCTCGCCGGGCGAAAGCACCCGGTCGGGATCTTTGCCGTAAAAAGCGGTCAGCTCTTCGTTCTGCAGATCCTTCGCCAGTCGTTCCGCCCTTGTCCGGGACGCCGACAGAAGGATGGTCCTGTAGCCCTGCGCCTTATACTTTTTCAGGTCCTTCACCAGCATCTCAAAACTGCTGTTGTAGGAACTCACCGACCTGGCCGTGATACCCGCGCGCCCCGAAAACTTCCACTTGTCGGTCGTCGGCTCCAGGACACTCATCGAGATGCAGTTGCGGCCGTTCAGCTTTCGCCTGACCAGTGCAAAATCCCACAGCCAATCGGGCATCGGATTGCTGCTTTTATTCTCCTCACGGTGCTTCCGGCTCTGAGAATATTCCTCCCAGGCTATCTCGCCCTGCTCCGCAAGCCGGTTGGGCTCGTCCAGAAAGATGATCGAATCACCTTCCTCAAAATAATCGATGAAGGACATGCGGCTGCGTGACGGAACCTCCTCGGCTGCCGGATACAGGGTCAGATCCTCCAGGTTCTCTATGGAACGCTGTGTCTGCGAGTCAAAGCTCCTGATCGAGTCGATCTCGTCTCCCCAAAGTTCGATACGGACCGGGTTATCCTCGGTGAGGGGGTACACATCCAGGATACCGCCGCGGACCGAAAACTGCCCGGGCATCTCCACCTGCCCCACTGCCTCGTAGCCCATCGCGGCAAGCTTCTTTCGAAACTCTGTCATATCCAGCGTGCCGCCCACACTGCAGCTGATGATCTTTTTGGCCACGACAGAAAGAGGGGGAAGATAGTCCATACACCCCTCGATACTTGTCACCACTGTGAAATTTCTCTGTGTAAGAAGCTGCTTGATGACCTGCATTCTCTGCCTGATCAGCAGATTTCCGTGGACATCCGCCTGAAAGAAAAGCAGATCCCTCGCAGGATAAAACAGCACGCTGTCATCGTAAAAGCGGTAATCTTCGAAGATCTCGCGGGCTCTTTTTTCGTCCTCGGCGATGATCAGACGGCATGCAAAAAGCCCGGAAAGCCCATAGATCAGATGAGCTTTCTGGGACTCTATGCATCCGGAAACGGCGAAGATTCCATGGTTCGACGCGGCAGCATTTTTGATCTCTTCGAACTCTGCCATCTCGAGCAGAGGCTGCAATAACGACTTCATGATTCTTTTACCGGTCTTTTTTTGTTAAAGGTATTCATAGCGGCATCGGGCCCTTCGGTGACGATCTTCTCCACCGCATCGGCTGCCGCTTCCAGCGCTTCGTCGACCAGAGTGCGGTCCGCCGGCGTAAAACGGCTGAGCACATGGTCCGCCAGATCCCAGTCCTTAGGCTTTGCCCCCACGCCCACGCGTACACGGCAAAACTGCTCGGTTCCCAGCTTTTGAATGATGTCCTTCATTCCGTTATGGCCGCCCGCGCTTCCCTGCTTGCGAATGCGCAGCACGCCCGGATCCAGATCGATGTCATCATGGATCACGATCAGCCGGCTCGCGGGATCGATCTTGAAGAAGGCAGCCATCTGCTGAATCGGGCCGCCGCTCAGATTCATGTACGATAACGGCTTCATCACGATCACCTTGTGTCCGTTTATCGTGCCTTTACCGTACATCGCGTTAAATTTTACTCCACTTTGAGGGATCTTGTGCCTCTCGATCAGCAGGTCTATGACATCAAAGCCCATGTTGTGGCGGGTGCCCGAATATTTGGTACCCGGATTTCCGAGTCCTGCGATCAGATACATATCTTCCGTTCCTCCATCAGTTGAAGTAGACCATTTCTTCCTTAAGAGGTGCGCAGGGTTCAACTGTCTCAGCATACAGCACCAGTCCCTTTCCCTGGTACTCCCGGCGATTCTCCACCTTTGCCTTTGCGGTCACGTTCACCCACTGTCCGGGTTTCAGTGCCGGCGCGGCATTGCTATGGCAGATATAGCCGAGGAATTGTGTGTCATCCGCACAGCAGGTCATTGCCGTTCTTCCCGGGACAAAATACTTGCTTCCCAGTCCGCGCGGCTTCATGACTCTGGCGGTAAAGTTGAGTGTCTTGTCCTGATAATGGTCAGGATTGTCCATCGCGTCGACAAACCAGATTCCGTAATCCTCCGGGAGGATCTCCACGACGGGCGCGTCCAGATCGAACGGCATCTCGTCCTGGAAAATGTCGTTCATCTCGCCGTTCTCGTCCTCGAAGACGACCTCGGCCCTCTGGTTGGCCACCTTGATGCCTCGGCGATACTGCGGAAGCGGGTCATCCGCCGAACAACGGTTGAAGATGACCATGTCGGTGTTTCTGACCATGTCCATAAAAATGGACTTCATGTTGTTCATGTATACCTGATAAGTGCTCGCATCCACACAGGTGATCTCCTGCTCGATGCCCCAGCCCTTCGGCAGCGTCATCTTTTCCAGGTCACTCACGAGCCACATTCCGTTGTACTCGATGATGACTCGCTCCGGCTGATGCAGCATGTCGAGGGTCTCCAGCTTCTGCGTGGTGAACTCCTCTTTGGAGGAGATCACTTCCACCACAGTGTTGTCACGGCCGAGCCTTCGGGTATCGTACTCTTCCTCGCCCTCTTCGCAGAGGATCAGCAGTGTCTTACCATCGATGCGAAAGTAATCCTGGTCCAGTGTGAATTTGAGGAAAGTGGTCTTGCCGCTCTCCAGAAATCCCGAGATCAGATAGATAGGGGTTGTTACCTGCTCCATAATTCCTCCAGTTTATGTTCGTCCATCTTGGATCCGATCACGCAGAAACGTCCGGTAAAGTCCGGTGCTCCCTCGCGGATCTCGATCTCTTCCGGAACCATGTCAAAGTATGTCCAGGTGCCGTCCTCGGAAGGAAGCATTCCCTTTGCACGAAGGATGATACCATACTCATCCGAAGTGCTGAGGGTGTTGAGGATCTGCTCGATCTCTTCTCTGGAATATTTCTTTACGGTCTCACGGCCCCAGCTCGAGAAGACCTCGTCTGCATGATGGTGGTGATGATGTCCGTGATGGTCGTGGTCGTGATGATGGTCATGATCGTGGTCATGGTCATGATGATGCTCATGCTCGTCATGGTCGTGATGATGCTCGTGCTCGTCGTGATCATGGTCGTGATGATGTTCGTGCTCATCGTGGTCATGATCGTGATGATGCTCGTCGTGGTCATGGTCATGATCGTGATGATGCTCGTGTTTCTCATGGTCATGGTCGTGATGATGATGCTCACCCGGCGCATGTACGTGGCCGCACTCCGGGCAGACCTCCTCTTCCTCCAGCATCTGCTGCTCGAGGGAGACCGGTTTTTCCATCACTTCGAGGATCTTCTTTCCGTCCAGCTGAGCGATCGGGGTCGTGATGATCGCTGCGTTCTTGTTGATCTCACGCAGCATGTTCATCACCTCGGCCGCCTTGTCCTCGCTCACGATATCGGTACGGCTGAGGATAATGGCGCCTGCGTACTCTACCTGGTTGTTAAAGAACTCGCCAAAGTTGCGCATATACATTTTGCATTTCTTCGCGTCGACTACCGTCGTGTAGCTGTTCAGCTCCATATCGACGTCCTTCTGCACGCCCTGCACTGCCTTGATGACATCAGAGAGCTTGCCGACACCTGACGGCTCGATCAGAATACGATCCGGGTGATAAGTCTCCACCACCTCACGGAGAGATGTGCCAAAATCACCCACCAGCGAGCAGCAGATGCAGCCCGAATTCATCTCGCGGATCTGGATCCCGGATTCCTTGAGGAAGCTTCCATCGATACCGATCTCGCCAAACTCGTTCTCGATCAGTACGACCTGCTCATCCTTAAATGCCTCAGCCAGAAGCTTCTTGATCAATGTGGTTTTGCCGGCTCCAAGGAAACCGGATACGATGTCAATCTTTACCATGAGAAATTGCCCCTTTCTACATATAAAAACACTGTGCTCATTCAACTTGTCTGAACTTATGCACACATTCGTAAACGCAAGATGACCAGGAGGCAGTGCCCCCTGGTAATTTCGCGGTACATTATATACTAACTTTTATGAAAATGCAAGCGGTGAAAAAGCGAGTCACCGGGGACTGATCCCCGGTGACTCACTTTTTTCAGAACAGAAAGATCCCCACTCCGTATGGAGCCAGCGGATACGCGAACGAATACTCGCGGTTATCGCACTCCTGCTCCTCGGCTTTGAAGGAAACCTTCTTATCTACAAGCCCGTTCTCGTTCATGATCAGGCGATACTGTTTCTTCTTCGGCACACCCACCCTGTAGTCCGGGCGGTCGACCGGTGTAAAGTTGCACACCACCAGCACACTGTTACGGCCGGTAGGTGAATTGCGGACGAAGCTGAAAATGCTGCGGTCACCGTCATTCGCGTTGATCCACTCAAAGCCGGACGGATCATCGTCCATGCCATAGAGCGCCGGATACTTGCGGTAGATGGTAAGAAGTCCCTGCACATAGCTCTGCAGTGAACGGTGCCTCTCCTCGCCCAGCAGGAACCAGTCGAGCTCTCTCGCCTCGCTCCACTCTCTCAGCTGGCCGAAATCCTGTCCCATGAACAGAAGTTTCTTGCCCGGATGGCAGAACATGAAGGTATAACCCACCTTCAGATTCTTAAACTTGTCGTCAAGCTCGCCCGGCATCTTATTGATCATCGAGCATTTCAGATGCACTACCTCGTCATGCGAAAGCACCAGAATGTACTTCTCGCTGTATGCGTACATCATCGAGAACGTCATCCTGTTGTGGTTGAATTTGCGGAAATACGGATCCAGCTTCATGTACTCCAGGAAGTCGTTCATCCAGCCCATGTTCCACTTGAGCGAGAAGCCAAGGCCGTCATCCTCCGGTTTTCCGGTAACCTTCGGCCATGCGGTGGATTCCTCCGCGATCATGACCGTGCCATGATTTCTTCCCAGTACCACCGAGTTCAGATGCTTGAAGAACTCGATCGCTTCCAGGTTCTTGTTATCGCCGTACTTGTTTGCGACCCACTGGCCGTCCTGCTTACCGTAATCCAGGTAGAGCATGGAGGCCACGGCATCAACACGTAGTCCGTCCACGTGGCACTCTTCTATCCAGAACAGCGCATTTGCAATAAGGAAGTTCTTTACTTCCGGACGTCCGTAATTGTAGATCTTTGTTCCCCAGTCCGGATGCTCGCCCTGTCTCGGGTCCTCATGCTCGTAGACGCAGGTACCGTCAAAGTTTGCCAGTCCGTGAGCATCTTTCGGGAAATGCGCCGGAACCCAGTCCAGAATGACACCGATCTTGTTTTTGTGCAGATAGTCCACCAGGTATTTGAAGTCAGCCGGTGTACCATAACGCGAAGTCGGTGCATAGTATCCTGTTACCTGATAGCCCCAGGAGCCGTCGAACGGATGCTCGGCGATTCCCATCAGTTCCACGTGAGTATAACCCATCTTCTTGACATATTCGGCGAGGCGCTCAGCGGCAAGGCGGTAGTTGTAGAAGCCATCCTCGTTCTCCTCAGACCACGGATGCTTCATCCAGGAACCCAGATGCACCTCGTAGATCGCCATCGCGTCCTTCGTCTCGTCAAATTTCTGACGGGCTTTCATCCAGGCCGAGTCGTTCCACTTGTAAGCGGAAATGTCAGTGATGCGGGAAGCGTTTCCCGGCCTCAGTTCCGATTCATTTGCATAGGGGTCCGCTTTGTAAAGCTCTTCTCCATGCATTCCGATGATAAAAAATTTGTACAGCTCTCCGATCTTCGCACCGGGTACAAAAGTCTCAAAAACGCCGATCGGGCCTGCCTTTACCATCGGATTGGCGCCGGTATCCCATCCATTGAAGTCTCCGACCACCGAGACACTCTGCGCGTTGGGTGCCCAGACGCAAAAGTAAACGCCGGCTACGCCGTCTTCCTCTGTCGGGTGCGCTCCCATCTTTTTGTAAATATCGTAATGGACACCCTGTCCAAAAAGATATTGGTCGAGATCAGTGAATGCCATTTTATCTCCCATATGAAATCCCTCCGTTCGCTTCCCTTCTTTTTTTTATTTTGTGTAATTTAAAGGATCCGCACTCTTATCAGTACTCTCCTGAATCACCGCTGTCTTCGTAGTACTCTTCTGTTACGATCTCGAAAGACTCCTCTCCGCTTTCCGATCCGTCGCCGCTGCTAAGCTCATCTTCGCTCCCCGATTCCGGCTCTTCGTCGGAGCCCGAGCTCAGTTCGTCGGAACCCGAGCTCAGTTCGTCAGAGCCCGAATCGGACGAGGTATCAGAAGATCCGCCCGAAAGCAGCCCCGGCTGTCCGGTGTAGCCCGGCACCTGTCCCGCATCGAGTGTGCTCTGCCAGAAGTCGACGTAACATGTGTTCTGCAGATCAACCCCTTTGGCTTCAGCCATCTCGCTGACCGTCACCAGCTTATAGCCCTGCGCCACAAGGTCGGGAATAATGCGAAGCGCTGCCTGGACGGACGGCTGATGAATATCATGCATCAGGATAATGGTTCCGTCTGTCAGGTCACCGTTCATGACAGAATTATAATCCGCGTCGGCATCCAGAAGGCTCCAGTCCATGGTGTCAAGCGACCACATGAAAAACGGTTTTCCGACCGTCTGATATATATCGGCATTTCCGTTGCCGTAAGGTGCCCTGGCAACCGTCGACGCCTGACCGCAGGCCTCGATCAGGTTATTGTCCGTATCGTTGAACTGTTTGTACACCGCGTCGAGCGAAAGCGTCGTCTGATCGGAATGATCGTAGGAATGATTGCCCAGTTCGCAGCCGATCTCCACCATCTTGCGAACTTCATCCGGATAACTGCCGACCAGCTCGCCCAGCATGAAGAACGTTGCGTGAGCGCCGTTTGCTTCCAGACATTCGAGCAGTTCCATCGTGTACTGTCCGGGACCGTCGTCGAAGGTCAGGGCAAGCATCGGTTTCTTTTTATCCGGATTGTACGAGCCGTCCTCGTTGAAATAATAATCGTTTACGCCTTTGGTGACCCAGCCCGTCTGCACATAGCCATCGCCGTCAAACGAGTACTGCGCACCGTCGATCTCCTGAAAACCGTTTGCATAGAAAGTTCCGTCCGGATTTCTGTACCATCTGCCGTAGCTGTTGTCGTGCCAGCCCGGTGTCAGATCTGCCGCCTTGGCAGTATCATTATCGCTGAATACAGGGATACGTTCTGCCATATCCCCTTTTTCCATCTCATACGTTATGCTTCCGTCCTCATTGATCTCGCCATAGGCGACCTCTTCGGGCTTCGCTTTTGATCCACCGCTCCTGCCCATGAGCGGAAGGATCACTCCTCTGACAAGAAATACTCCAAGCAATATCATAAACGCAGAAATAATGCCTATTCTGGTCATCTTTCGGATCATCAGCTGGCGTTGTTTGATGCGCTTACGTTCCTGTATGCTCATCTTGCTCATTTACTGTTCCCCTTAATCTATCTATGCCGGGGACGGAAATCCGCCCCCGGCTGTTGTTGCAATGGTTGATCGATTATTATTCTGCAGGAGTCTCCTCTGCAGCTGCTTCTTCTGCGGGTGCTTCTTCGGCTGCAGGTGTCTCTTCAGCCGCCGCTTCTGCAGGTGCCTCTTCGGCTGCCGCTTCTTCTGTAGGTGCTTCTTCCGCTGCCGCTTCTTCTGCAGGTGCTTCCTCGGCAGCTTCTTCCTCAGCCGGTGCTGCCTCTTCTGCCGGAGTTTCTTCCGCTACTGTCTCGGTGATCTCGGCGTTGTCAAGCACGATCTGCAGAGCTTTCTCAGTGATGACAGCCTTGTCGACCTCGGTCTCTCCGTTGACTGCTTCGCGAAGGGCTTCCAGCGTATCCACACCGTACTGCACCATATAGTCTGCCATAAGCTGCTCCGCTTCCTCGTCGGTGATCGTAATGTTCTCGGCATCGACGATTGCTTGGCAGACGTACAGCACCTTCGCCTGGTTCTCGCCATATTCGGCAGCTTCTTCTTCAAATGACTCTTCGGTATAGCCCTGTGCGGACAGGAAGTCCTCAAATTCCATGCCAAAATAGGAAGCGTAGGTCTTTACATACTCGATCTGGGACTCCTTGAGCGGATCGGAATCTTCCTTCGGGATCTCCTCGAATGTGCAGGTATCAAAAACCTTCTGGAAAGCCTGCTGGCGAAGGGCCTGATCGGCGGCCGCATCGGCCTCACCTTCAAGTTCTTCACGCACCTGAGCCCTGTAGGCATCGATGGTGTCGACATCCGTGTTCTTCTGCACCCACTCTTCGGTGAGCTCGGGTTTACGCTCGATGGTTTTGACCGTCACGGTAAATACAGCATCCTGACCTGCCAGATCTGCGTTGCCGTATTCTTCGGGGAATGTCACGTTGATATCTTTTGTCTCGCCTTTTTTCATTCCCACAACGCCATCTTCAAAGCCCGGGATGAATGTGCCGGAGCCGATCTCCAGCGGATAGTCTTCGGATGTACCGCCTTCGAAAGCCTCTCCGTCCTTTTTGCCTTCAAAGTCGATGGTTGCCACATCACCTTCGGC
Source organism: uncultured Blautia sp. (assembly GCA_946538475.1). Taxonomy (GTDB): domain Bacteria; phylum Bacillota; class Clostridia; order Lachnospirales; family Lachnospiraceae; genus Blautia_A. The sequence continues at coordinate 320 of CAMNGN010000055.1, read as the reverse complement.
TACGGGGCCGTCGCCGACATCTTCCTTGTTGGACTCAAGTACTTCGTCGATGTGCGCATCGATCATCTCTTCGGTGACCGGCTCGACCGTTTTTTCGAGCTCAAGTCCTTTGTACTCACCGAGTGTGACGATATCGCTTGCGGGTACCGATGTGATGCTCGGGATGTCCGCAAGGGCGGTCGTACTGAGTGCAAGGCAAAGTGCGGGGATAGTGACAAGTGCTGTTTTTTTCATAATGTAACTCCTCTTTTGTTTTTATTGCTTATTCTAAGAACATGCAGGCATGTTCCTGTCCTGCTATACTTAATGAGCGAAACACG
>CAMNGN010000054.1 GCA_946538475.1 uncultured Blautia sp. | reverse complement strand
GCCAAAGTATATGCCGGCCTTGCCCTGTATCGCTCCGGTAGTGAGAACAGCTCCGATGTCGGGTGGAGACAGGGGAGCACAAATATTCGCGATCAGGTCCTGGAGGCTATGGAGATGGGGTGCGACGGATATGTGCTTTACACTGCCTCTTCGTTTTACGAACCGGTGATTGCAGAAGAGCTCAATAATTTTCTTTCGGGGGCGGGGGAGATTTGGTGATCTACCCCGGATTTTTCTTTACTGCGGTCGGCGAGGTGAGGTCTCGGGAAGAGAGCGCTCAGAACAGGCGGCCTGAGAGAGACTTTCAGATCAGAATTGGATTTTAAACGATATGAGATAATGGAAAAGTGAGTGACGGGGACAGGTTCCCTGACTCAGCCCGCGGTTTACCGCAGGATGAGTCAGGGAACCTGTCCCCGTCACTTTTTCAGTGGCCTCGATACGTTCCCATTGACCCATACTAATATGTGCGTTATACTTTAAAAGATAAAGTGAGTACACATAATATTTGTGTGTTATGTATCTCAAAAACGTGTATACCTCAAAATACGTAGTGAATATTGCACTACGTACCACTCAAAAGAAAGGAGCTTCTTATGAAAAAACACACATTGGCCGGATTGCTTACACTCGCCGTCATCGCTTCCGCTTTGCCTGTTTCGGCGGCTCAGGACCCGGAAGCGTTGCTAAAGTATACTCTCACTTCGGAAGGCTCTTTCAAAGAGGAGTCATGGTTAACATTTATGAGAGACGCTGTTCTTACAGAAGGGACGGAGCACTATAACTTTGCGTCACCTATGGGCGAGACGATCGTTCCGGAAATCGGTAACCTGGAATATCTTGGCAGTGATATGTATGAAGTTCAGCTGCCTCTTGAAGAGGATAACGTAAACAAAACAGGTCTGTACACTTCAAAGGGAGAAGAACTGTTCCCGTGCGAGGCGGCTTCCATCTCTCTTCCCAAAAACAGAGAAAACGGAGACGCCAGGTTCCTCGAGGTGATCTACACGACGGAGCAGACGGATTCTGAAGAAGAAGCCATAATCTACTTTACAGAGGATATGATCTCCTTTTCTGCGGGAGAGGATGATATACTGTACAAAGGTTACGCGCGTGTGTTTGATACACAGAACAAAGCTTTTGTAGAGGGAGTAGAGCTTGACCGTTCAAATCGAAACGGTTTCTATGACCTTGGTGAATCTTTTGCCATTGAGCACGACAATATTACGACCATGTATGATTCGGAAGGCAATCAGGTATGGGAGACATCCGGCACGATCGTCGGTAATACAGTTGACACGTTGGTCGTGTCTTCCGGAGGCAAGTATTACATCGTTGACGGAGAAGGAAAAGAACTCTTCACCTCTGACAGCAGCATAAGCGATGCAGTTGAATCAGCAGATATTTATAAGATCTATGACGCCGAAGGAGACACACCATATCATCTTATCGATAAAGAAGGAAACCGTCTCATGGAGGATACATTTGGGATAGTTCATGACTCTGCGCCGAATGCCTTTTTGGTCAGCAAGACCGGAGATTACGATGAGATAATAGCCATCTCTAAGGATGGAAGCACAATTTCAGAGAACGCCGGCTATTTAAGCAATGTAGTCGGAGGATACAGCTATATTTCCGTTGAGGATTCCGAGAATTATATCGTTGTGACACCGGACAATTATTATGCAGATCTTCAGCAGATCGACAGTTCCAATCTCATCTTCGGAAAAGACGACAAATGTGTGGTTCTTAACACAGGCGAAACACCGGATATTCCGGCAGAAGAGGCTGATGGCGTGGCACCGGGCCTGGCTGTCATCAGACAGAATTCTTCCTCCGGAACATACTATTCTCTGTATGATCTGTTTACGGGAGAAGAGCTTCTTCCCGCAGAATATGCCCGGATCGAGAAAGCCGGAGAGTACATTCTGGCCGCTAAAGAGGATTCTACAGGAACACGCACGTGGGAAGCTTTCCATGTAGAACTGGGTGAAGGAATGAAAGGTCAGTCCGCATAAGTTTAATAGCGTGAAACGCGGGGAGATACCTCCCCGCGTTTTACGAATAATCAATGACAAATGAGTATTGCAGAGGACTTAAAGAAGCTGTACTCTCCGGAAATGTTGAAATGGAAGAGGATACGTTCAGCTATTGTGGAGACGTAGTGATTTCAAAAACAGAGGCAGGAGAGGATGGTACACAGGATCAATCTGATCTTGTCGGCGTAATAGAAGATATTTTAACCGGAAGCATGGGAGCAGAAGAGGGAGCCTTCGAGCTTGCAATCGATGGCAGCCCTGCCGAACAAAACGGTGTGATCGTTACACTTATATTCCGTGCATTCCACCATTCATACTTATCAGCTGGAAAATCTGTATGAGTTCAGGGGATTTGCGGACCCATATCTGGAATGAACACCTGTACTGATGGGGGGATTATAAAAATGAAACTGAAGAGGCTGCCATATGACCTGACGGTATGTAAAGTGCCGGGTATCAGGGAGATCGACCTGAATAATGAGTTTTTCTTTATCGGAAAGACCGATGAAGAAATCTCCGTAGTTTGCAGAACGGAGGACACACCTGCGAATACAACAGACCGGGATGATGGCTGGCGTGCGTTTCGGATCGAGGGGATACTTGATTTTTCATTGATCGGGATACTTTCAGAATTGACTTCTGTTCTTGCTGAAAACAAAATCGGGATTTTTGCGGTATCTACTTTCAACACAGATTATGTTCTTGTGAAGGCAGAGAACTTTGAGCGCGCACTGATGGTTCTGGCAGAAACGGGATATACGATAGTATAAGATGATTATGGACCCATTCTGATTCTATTATGACGCCGTTATAGGAGGATTACGCTTATGATTCAAAATGATCCTATTATAAGAAGGGCAGATATGGTCAGATGCACCCTTTGTCACAACGCTCCATGTGATGCTGCCTGTCCTGCCGGAATGAATCCTTCAGGGCTGCTCCGTAGTATCTGGTTTAATAATGAACAGGGGGCGGCACTTCAGCTTCCCGCAAAGAGTCCTTGTGAAGCATGCGCAGGAATGTGTGAAGATACTTGCGTACGCCCGGGAGAAGTGAAGATCAGGGAACTGATCACAGCACTCTACAATCAGGTGAAGCCGGAAGCAGAAACGAATCTGCCGGAAGATGAAAAACGACTTCAATGTGATCTTAGCGGTATTCCGCTCGAAAATCCCTTCCTTCTGTCCTCGTCTGTTGTAGCAAGCACCTATGATATGTGTGCCCGTGCGTTCGAAGCCGGCTGGGCGGGAGCATGTTTTAAAACCATCTGTTCCCTGGATATACACGAAGCCTCCCCGCGCTTTTCCGCGATCACAGGTGAAGGCGGATGTATGATCGGGTTCAAAAACATTGAGCAGCTTTCGGACCACAGTGTCAAGGAAAATATGGAGATTTTCCGCCGCCTGAAAGCAAACTACCCGTCGAAATTTATTCTTGCTTCCATTATGGGGCAATATGAAGAAGAATGGGGAGAGCTGGCCGCACTTTGTGAAGAAAACGGCGCGGATGCCGTGGAACTCAATTTTTCCTGCCCGAACATGGCAGAAGGCGGGCTTGGTTCCGACATCGGGCAGATTCCGGAGCTTGTAGAGCGTTTCACCGCATCTGCAAAGAGGGCCTGTCATATCCCTGTGCTGGCCAAACTGACGCCGAATGTGATGAATATGAGCCCGGCAGCAGAAGCCGCGGTTCGTGGCGGCGCGGATGGAATCGCGGCGATCAATACCATAAAATCAGTGACGAATGTGAATATGCACACATATGTTTCTGCACCTGCGGTACGAGGGACATCTGCCGTCGGCGGTTACAGCGGGAATGCGGTAAAGCCGATAGCGCTTCGCTTTATCGCAGAGCTGGGGCAGAATAAGGCATTGGAAGGGAAGCACCTGTCCGCGATGGGCGGGGTGGAAACCTGGAAGGATGCGCTGGAATTCATTTTGCTGGGCGGTGGTTCGATTCAGATTACGACTGCTGTTATGCAGTACGGATATCGGATTATCGATGATCTGAAAAGCGGTTTGAATCTGTACCTTGCGGAGAAGGGCTTCGACAGTGTGAAAGAAGCCATCGGGCTCGGCCTTGACAGCCTGAGCTCAACAACCGATGTTCTGGAGAGAGACAGCATTCTCTTCCCCAGATTTCTTCCCGGGAAATGTATCGGGTGCGGTCGCTGCGCGATCTCCTGTATGGACGGAGGACATCAGGCGATAACGCTGAATTCAAACCGCAGGCCTGTGTTGGACGGAAAGAAGTGTGTGGGCTGCCATCTGTGTATGCTGGTGTGTCCGCAGCGGGCGATCGTTTCTATGAGAAAACGTATTCACAGAGGATGATATCCTGAGACACGGTGACAGGTTCCTCGACTCTGAGTCAGGGAACCTGTCACCGTGTCTTATTTTTTGGGAAAAACTAAACGTGGGGTACAAAATTACATTTCCATATGATATACTAATGTCTATGATTAAACCGTAGTGTACTGACGGCCACATAAAATGAGGGAAGCCCCGGGAAGGAGAGTGTTCTGATGAATGCACAGACTGCATTTCCGGTCATCGACCTGGCTGAGACCGGCCGCCGCATCGAGCGGCAGCGCCGCAAAGCCGGCATGACCGTGCGGGATCTTCAAACCTACTTCGGGTTTGAGTACCCGCAGGCCATATATAAATGGCAGCACGGAGAGTGCCTGCCAACGGTGGATAACCTGCTTGCCCTGGCCAGGCTGCTGCGGGTGTCCATGGAAGACCTCCTGGCATACGAAGACCGGGAGGTCTTTCATTTTTATTTGACAATTACCTTCTCAGGCGCCACCGATAAATCAGCAAAAAAGAACAAAACATCGACTCCGCTCCGGTACGCTTTTCATTGAAAAGAAGAAAAGCTGTACTTAGAAGGAGAAGAGCGATGAAGAAAAGATCAAAAATGGTTATATGGATCCTCAGTGTACTTACAGCCATGATGCTCACAGCTATGACTGTAAACGCCGAAGAGATACACACGGGCAAAACACCGGAAGTTACGATCAGCAAGGGAGACGAACAGTCAAAGGCATCGGTAGCTAAACCAAAGATCAAAACAATATACAATGGCAATGACGGTATCCACATTATGGTCAACCGCAGGAGTGATGTATGTTACTACGATGTATACCGCCGCTGCAGCGATGACAATGTCAACCGTTATATCGGATGGGCATATGGCACCTGTACTGACATGGTCGACACAAGTGTCAAAACCAAATGGGGAAAAGCATACACATACAGCCTGGTTGCCTACAATTATTACGGCAGCCACAGTTATACCGGCAATAAAGTTGCTTATGTTCGTGTCCCTCCGGTAAAGTTTTCTGCCGCCAAAGCTGAGTCGAATACCAAAATCAAACTGCAGTGGAAGTCGACACAAAGCTACAAAAACTTTTCGGGATACGAAGTTCAGTATGCCAAATCCAAAAGTAACCTTTCAAACAAAACCGGCTCGTACCGTGCAAAAACGATCACGGGTTCGACATCCAAAACCCTCACGGGTCTTTCTAAAGGTACTACCTATTACATCCGTGTGAGGGCTTTCAAAAAGTGTAAGCTGAGCACCGGAAAATGGAAAAAATGCTACAGCACGTACACAAAAATCGCCAAGATCAAAACAAAATCAGGCTCGACGGCAACGAAGTACCGCGCACTGCTGATCGGCAACGGTGACTATTATTATGCGAACAGTCTGAGCGGCCCAAGGAATGATGTCAAAGCATCGGCAAACATGCTCTCCAAGTATCATTATACTTGTACGAAGAAAAACAATCTGACCAAATCGCAGATCCTCAGCGCGATCAGATCCGCATTCGGCGGCGCTTCTTCCAACGATGTCTCACTGTTTTACTACAGCGGACACGGCTCTAACAACTACTCCGGAAGCATGGGCTATCTGGTGGGCGTCGACTCGAGCTATCTCTCCATGAGCGAGCTTGCATCTGCGCTGAAAAAAATTCCCGGCAGGGTCATCGTCGTGCTGGACAGCTGTTTCAGCGGAAATGCCATCTCAAAAGATGCCGGAATGGAATACAGCCCCGAGAAGTTTGACCGCGCAGCAGTAGATGCTTTTGCTGCAGCTGATACGTCGATCGAAACCAACCCCGGCAGTGATACTGCACTGAAGAATGGTGAACTGAGGAACAGCAAGTTCCTGGTGCTCGCCGGCGGTCAGAAGGGTGAAGTCACATACGACGTATCACAAAACGGTACATTTGGAGGCCTTTTCACCCGCTACTTCGTGCAAGGCGCAGGATGCAGCTTCCCGGGCGGAAACTATAGCGGCTACATCCCGAGCGACAGCAACTACGACAAGAAAGTCACACTCAAGGAAATGTATAACTACACCAGAAGGAACGTGCTGGCATACAACGGACGGCAGCATGTGACGTGCTATCCGTCAGGGAGCAGTGGTGTGGTCCTTAAGAAATGAAACAGGGCGATGGGTCAACGGGGACGTTTCTCGTTGACCCATTTTTGTTTGCAAAAAGTGGGTCAAAGAGAAACGTCCCCGTTGACCCACAGAGAACAGTCCCCCTGTTTCTTTTTCTTCTTCTTTGTGGTAGAATATACAAATCAGGATATAAACTGCATAACCATCAAAATTATATATTCACGGAGGAAATATTAATGGGAGGAAAAAACCCGCATTACCCCCTTCGCCCCGAGTCTGTCAATGTAGACGGCCCGATGAAGCAGCCGATCGCAGATCTGGGCAAACTGATCACAGACCGTATTCCCATCAAACTCGGTCTTAAAAAAGTGACCAAGGACGACCCGGAGTACTGGGCTGTGCGCATTTTGTGCTACGATGATGAGAAGATTGCGCAGTTCGTAATTGACAATTTCAAGACCATAAGGCAGCCAAAAACTTTCGCGGAACTCAAAGCGTCCTCAGGCATGTCGGACGAGGAGCTTACCGAGATGCTCGACAAGATTTCGTACACCGGACTTGTCGAATATAATTGGGAAAACGAAAAGAGAGAGAAGCAGTGGGTGCTGCCGATGTTCGTGCCGGGTTCGGGTGAATTCTCCAACATGAATCTGAAGCTGATCGATGAACATCCGGAACTTGGCATGTTCTTTGAGCACATGACCAGACTGCCGCTGGAAAAAGTGACGCCGATGGTTCCCCCGGGAGGTGCCGGCATCGGTATGCATGTCATTCCTGTCCAGAAGGAAGTGGACATGTGCAACGAGGCAGTCAGCATCGAGAAAATCTCGCACTGGCTGGATAAGTACGAAGGCAAATATGCCGCATCACCCTGTTCGTGCCGACGCAGCCGCATGACTTTCGATGAAGGCTGCGGAGACGACTTCCATGACTGGTGTGTGGCGATGGGAGACATGGCCGATTATGTGGTAGAGACAGGCAAGGGCGGCAGATACATCACCAAGGAAGAAGCGCTGGAAATCTTCCGCAAGGGTGAGGAGAACGGCTTTGTCCATCAGATCACAAACATCGACGGCGAGGACAAGATCTTTGCCATCTGCAACTGCAACGTGAACGTGTGTTATGCCCTCAGAACTTCGCAGCTCTTCAATACGCCGAACATGTCCAGAAGCGCATATGTCGCCCATATCGACAAGGATAAATGCGTGGCCTGCGGCAGGTGCGTGGAGGTATGTCCCGCAGGCGCGGTGACTCTCGGGCAGAAGCTCTGCAGGAAAAACGGCGAGCAGGTGAAGTACCCGAAGGCACTTCTTCCCACCGACAAGCCCTGGAGCGAGAAGGACTGGAACTGGGACTACCGCGATACAAACCGTATCGAGACACATGACACCGGAACCGCTCCCTGCAAAACCGCATGTCCCGCGCACATCGCGATACAGGGCTATTTAAAACTGGCCGCACAGGGAAGATACACGGATGCTCTCGCACTGATCAAGAAGAACAATCCGCTGCCCGCAGTCTGCGGACACATCTGCAACCGTCGCTGTGAGGAAGCCTGCACGCGCGGCAGCATCGATCAGGCTATCGCCATCGATGAAGTGAAAAAGTTCATCGCCATGCAGGATCTGAACAAAGAGACCAGGTACATTCCTAAGAAGGTCATCCCGAAAGTCGAAGGGACTTTCACGGAAAAGATAGCGATCATCGGCGCCGGCCCCGCAGGACTTTCCTGCGCTTACTATCTGGCGGAAAAAGGATACGCTCCGACAGTATTCGACAAAAATGAAAAGCCCGGCGGCATGCTGGTCTACGGCATCCCTTCCTACAAACTGGAGAAAGATGTGATCGCGGCAGAAATCGACATTATCCGCGAAATGGGTGTCGAATTCAGGTGCGGCGTGGAGGTAGGAAAAGACATCACTCTTGATGACCTCAGACGTGAAGGTTATAAGGCATTTTACATCGCTATCGGGTGTCAGGGCGGCCGCAAATTGGGTATTCCCGGCGAAGAGGGCGAAGATGTCTTAAGTGCGGTGGATTTCCTGAGAGAGATCAACGAAAAAGAGGCGTTTGACTTCCGCGGAGACGTGGTAGTGGTCGGCGGCGGAAATGTGGCCATCGACTGCTCTCGCGATGCGATCCGCGCCGGTGCGGGAAAAGTGTATCAGTACTCTCTGGAAACGCGTGACATCATGCCTGCCTCCGAGGAGGAGATCGAGGAAGCGCTGGAAGACGGCGTGATTTTGGAAGGCGGCTGGGGTCCGAAAGAGATCCTCAGGGACGAGTCAGGGGCAGTTTGCGGCATCGTGTTCAAAAAGTGCACCCGCGTGACGAATGACGAGGGACGCTTTGCGCCGGAATATGATGAGAATGATACCAGGACTGTCGAATGCCGTCATGTGGTTCTGGCAGTCGGTCAGGCGGTAGAATGGGGCAGCCTGCTGAAGGGAAGCCATGCGACTGTTCACCGCAATAAGACGATCGTCTGCAACAAGGTGACTTATCAGACAAAGCAGGACGACGTTTTTGCCGGCGGCGATGTGGTCACCGGGCCTAAATTTGTGATCGATGCGATCGCGGCAGGCAAGGAAGCGGCTATTTCTCTTCACAGATATGTTCAGCCGCATACTTCGCTGACCATCGGCAGAAATCCGAATCATTATGTCGAGCTCGACAAGGATGATATTCTTGTCCCGAGCTATGACAGAAGTGAGCGGCAGGTTCCCGGAAGGGTGGCGGAAAAAGCACGTTCCTTCCGCGACGACAAAATAGTCTTTACGGAGGAACAGGTGAAGACGGAGACGGCAAGATGTCTCTCGTGCGGCGCTTCGGTCGTGGACGAGAATCAGTGCGTCGGCTGCGGCCTCTGTACGACCCGATGCGAGTTTGACGCCATTCATCTGCGCAGGGATAATCCGGAGTGTTCGACCATGAGGAAGAGCGAAGATAAGCTGAAATATATTCTTCCCTATGGTGCAAAGCAGGCGATCAAAGTACGCCTGAAAGGCAAGACGGAGCCGGATTACAGATAAGAAAAAGTATATGCATGAGTTAAGTGTCGTTTTTTATATCATCGATAAAGTGGAAAAAGTTGCTGTCGAAAACAAAGTGGAAAATATTTCAAAAGTTACCCTGCAGCTTGGCGAGGTTTCGACAGTCATCCCGGAATATCTGAAAGATTGCTGGAAGTGGGCGAGAGAGAAACATGAGCTGCTGAAGGAAGCAGAGATGGAGATCGAGCCCATCGAGGCGCTCACGTACTGCGAAGACTGCCGGAGCGTGTATCCCACGGTACAGTATGGAAAGATATGTCCGCGGTGCGGCAGCAGCAGAACCTGGCTTAAGCAGGGGTCAGAGTTTTTGATCAAGGAGATCGAGGCGAGTTAATATTCCGGTATACGACAGATTTTTCCGGCGGATCGACCGGTTTTGAGGAGGGAATTGTTTTTTGACTACATATGTACATTATGGTTCGGACTTTTACAATCCGTCGCTTGCTTTTAAGGCAGTGAACAAAGAAAAAAGCTGCAAGCCTGCCGAAAAGACAGGCCTATGGGGCACCAGGGAAAGCAGCAATTTCGACGACGGAAAGATAGTCTATGGCTGGAAACAGTGGTGCAAGGACACAAAATACAGGCCGGAGACGCTGAAGAAGAGTTTTCGTTTCAGGCTGGCGGACACGGCAAACCTTCTGACGATCGCAAAGCCGGAGGATCTTGTTCCGCTGCCAAAGACTGCTCCGTGGCAGCTTAAAGATATGAGTGCGCTTAAGGATATTCCGCCGGGAGAGTTTCCCACACCGGAGCAGCTGCATGAGTTTTACAGCCCCAATCCCTGTTACCTTGATTTTGAGAAGCTGATGGAACAGGGCGTCGATGCCATCGAACTCAGGAATAATCACCTGTTTTCCCGGTACCTGCGTGAGTGGAACTGCGACTGCCTGCTGGTGCTTGATCCGGCCGTGATCGTTTCTATGATGGAAGAATCGGATTATGTGCTGATGCAGCCGATGAGTCCGAAGGGACGGAAGTGATGTGGGTCAATGGGGACGGTTCTTTTTGACCCGTTTTTACAAGACAAAATGGGTCAAAAAGAACCGTCCCCATTGACCCATTCTCTGTACTTATGTTAGACTGTGAAACGATACATCAAAAAAAGAAGATTCGGTTAATATGCTTGATCGGGAGGCAGCACTATGAAAGAAACATTACAGGACCTCATTAATCGCAGAAGTGTAAACAAATACAAACCGGAGCAGATCACCGACGAAGAACTCATTCAGGTACTGGAAGCGGGAATGAATGCACCTTCGGGTGGCAACAAGCAGACGGCGATTTTTATCGTTGTGCAGAATAAGGAATGGATCGACAAGCTGTGCGTTCTGAACGCAAAGATCGCAGGTGCACCTGAAGGATGGGATGTCTTTTATGGAGCTCCCACACTTATCGTTGTCGCGGCAGCCCGCGGAGACAATGCGGTCAAGGATGGCTCGCTCGCTATCGGAAATATGCTCAACGCGGCATATGCTCTTGGACTTGGCGGCCGCTGGATCAACAGAGCAGAAGGGATGCTCGAAGATGACCTCGGCAAGGAACTGCTGAAGGCAGCAGGCTATGAGGGAGACTATGTGGGTGTCGGCAATGTCATTCTTGGATATCCGGCCGAAGGTTTCCCGGCTCCGATCGAGCACAAGAAGGATTATTACAAATTTGTAAGATGAAGGGATAATCACGATATGAGAATTGCAGTAACTTATGAAAACGGAGAAATTTTTCAGCATTTTGGACATACAGAGACATTCAAGGTATATGAGGTGATCGACGGTAATATCGTTTCTACCGATATTATGGGTTCGAACGGAACCGGACATGGTGCTCTGGCAGGATTGCTGGAAAACAATGCTATTGACGTCCTCATCTGCGGAGGGATCGGCGGAGGCGCTCAGGCTGCGCTTGCCGGGCACGGGATCGAGCTGTGCGCGGGAGCATCCGGTGATGCCGATGAAGCGGTTGAGGCATATCTTCGCGGCGAGCTTGTAAATACAGGCGCGAACTGTAATCATCACGGCGAGGGACATTCCTGCGGCGATCATGCAGAAGGTCATTGCGGCAGTCATTCGGGAGACTGCGGCGGCGGATGCCATGAAGATGACGGCATCAGCGGCCCGAACGTCGGAAAGACATGCCGTACACATTATCGCGGAACATTTAACGATGGCACACAGTTCGATTCTTCTTATGATCGCGGAGAACCGCTGGAGTTCGTCTGCGGTGCAGGAATGATGATCAAGGGTTTTGATAAAGCGGTAGCCAACATGAAAGTGGGCGAAAAAGTCAACGTGCATTTAATGCCTTCGGAGGCATACGGCGAATCCGATCCGAGAGCCATCTTCCGTGTGGAAATCGCACAGATGCCCGGTTCAGAGGAACTGACCGCCGGACAGCGTGTCTACCTGCAGAGCCCCGATGGGCGTCCGTTCCCGGTGACGGTAGCCGAGAAGACAGATACGATGATCACATTCGACGCAAATCATGAGATGGCAGGGAAGGAACTGAACTTCCTGATCGAGCTTGTTGA
>CAMNGN010000053.1 GCA_946538475.1 uncultured Blautia sp. | reverse complement strand
CGGCAAGTAGCGAAGCGGATTGCCGGTTACCTTTGACGCCGAGGGATTTTAGGGCGAAGAAGAGAATGAACAGGCAGATCAGACTGTAGCAAACAATGGAGAGAGATTTGTGTTGTGTCTGACCGGACGGCCGTTTCCCATATCATACCCGGAGCCGGATGCACATCAGTCTGTGAACCGGTGCCTGCTGATCCTCAGAGCCAATCTGCTAAGAAAAACCGGGGCCGCCGCTCAGGAGAGCCTTCGCGGCTAAGTTTTTCTAAGCAGATTGTCTCTTTGTATTCAGCATATTTTTTTTAAAAATTATTAGCACTCACCGCTTGACAGTGCTAACAACATATGTTATAGTCTGTGTATAACAAGACACGGACAGTGTGTTTTGTTCAGTACAGGAGGTGAAGTACATGAATTTCAGCAAATTTACGCAGAATTCGATCCAGGCGGTACAGAACCTGGAGAAGATCGCATATGAATATGGTAACCAGGAAATCGAGCAGGAGCATTTGCTTTATGCGCTGCTTACTCAGGACAACAGCCTTATCCTGAAACTCGTCGAGAAGATGGAGATCAACAAGGATTATTTTGTTCAGGCGGTGCAGAGAGCGCTGGACAGTCTGGTCAAGGTGTCTGGTGGGCAGCTTCGTTTTGGGCAGTATCTCAATAAGTCACTGGTGAGCGCCGAGGACGAGGCGAGGGCCATGGGGGACGAGTATGTTTCGGTTGAGCATCTGTTCCTTTCTATCCTGGATGCGCCGAGCCCGTCGGTCAAAAGGCTGTTCAACGAGTTTGGGATCACCAGGGACCGCTTCCTTCAGGCCCTTTCTACGGTGAGAGGCAACCAGCGGGTGGTGAGTGACAACCCCGAAGCGACCTATGATACATTGAATAAGTACGGTGAGGATCTGGTGGAGAAGGCCCGAAGCCAGAAGCTGGACCCGGTCATCGGCCGTGATGCCGAGATCCGCAATATTGTCAGGATCCTTTCCCGTAAGACCAAGAATAATCCTGTGCTGATCGGTGAGCCCGGTGTAGGTAAGACCGCGGCGGTCGAAGGACTTGCACAGAGGATCGTGGCGGGCGATGTGCCCGAAGGCCTGAAGGACAAAAAGATCTTCTCGCTGGATATGGGGGCGCTGGTCGCGGGGGCCAAATACCGCGGTGAGTTTGAAGAGCGTCTCAAAGCTGTCCTCGAAGAGGTCAGAAAGAGCGAAGGCAAGATCATTCTGTTCATCGATGAGCTGCACCTGATCGTCGGTGCGGGCAAGACGGACGGGGCGATGGATGCCGGCAATATGCTCAAACCTATGCTGGCGAGAGGTGAGCTGCACTGTATCGGTGCGACGACCCTCGATGAATATCGAAAATATATCGAGAAGGATGCGGCACTGGAGAGACGTTTCCAGCCGGTGCTTGTGGATGAGCCCACCGTCGAGGACACCATCTCCATCCTGAGGGGACTCAAGGAGAGGTACGAAGTGTACCACGGGGTCAAGATCACCGACGGCGCACTGGTGGCGGCCGCAACGCTGTCGCACCGGTACATCACGGACCGTTTTCTGCCCGACAAAGCCATTGACCTTGTGGATGAGGCGTGTGCTCTTGTAAAGACCGAGCTGGATTCGATGCCGACCGAGCTGGACGAGCAGAGACGTAAGATCATGCAGATGGAAATCGAAGAATCTGCACTGAAAAAGGAGACGGACAACTTAAGCCGTGAGCGTCTTGATACGCTGCAGAAAGAGCTGGCGGATCTTCGCGATACGTTCAATACACAGAAAGCACAGTGGGACAACGAGAAGCATGCGGTGGAGAAGCTGCAGAAGCTGCGTGAGCAGATCGAGGATGTCAACAGACAGATCCAGAAGGCGCAGCAGGAATACAATCTGGAAAAAGCTGCCGAACTGCAGTACGGCGAGCTGCCGAAGCTGCAGCACATGCTGGAGATAGAAGAGAAGAACGCAAAAGCGGGAGACAGAAGCCTGGTGCACGAGGCTGTGACGGACGATGAGATCGCCAGGATCATTTCGCGCTGGACCGGAATTCCGGTGGCAAAACTGACCGAGGGCGAGAAGACCAAGCTGCTTTCCCTGGAGGAGCAGCTGCACAAACGTGTGATCGGGCAGGATGAAGGCGTGAAGCTGGTGACGGACGCTATCCTTCGTTCCAAAGCCGGCATCAAGGATCCGACCAAGCCGATCGGTTCGTTCCTGTTCCTCGGACCTACGGGCGTAGGTAAGACGGAGCTGGCCAAAACGCTGGCTGAAGCTCTTTTCGACGATGAGCAGAACATGGTCAGGATCGATATGAGTGAATATATGGAGAAGTTCTCCGTCTCCAGACTGATCGGAGCGCCTCCGGGATACGTGGGATACGAGGAAGGCGGCCAGCTGACCGAGGCAGTGAGGAGAAAACCCTACAGCGTGGTCCTGTTCGACGAGATCGAGAAGGCACATCCCGATGTGTTCAACGTTCTGCTGCAGGTTCTGGACGACGGGCGTATCACCGATTCACAGGGAAGAACGGTCGACTTTAAGAACACCATTCTGATCATGACCTCGAATATCGGGTCGCAGTATCTGCTTGATGGCATTGATGAGGAAGGAAATATCCGTCCGGAGGCTGCGGACATGGTGACGGGAGACCTCAGAAATCATTTCCGTCCGGAATTTTTGAACAGGCTCGATGAGATTATTCTGTTTAAACCCTTGACAAAAAATGATATTGGTAACATAGTAGACCTGATGGTTAAGGAACTTAATGTAAGGCTTGCGGATCAGGAGCTTCATCTGGAGCTTTCGGACAGCGCAAGGGTGCACGTGATCGACGAGGGTTACGACCCGGTGTACGGCGCCCGTCCGCTGAAGCGTTATCTGCAGAAGTATGTGGAGACTCTGGCCGCGCGCAGAATACTCTCCGGCGATGTGCATGAAGGGGACACCCTTGTGCTGGATTATGACGGAGAGGATTTTAACATCAGCGTAAAAGGTGAGTAATTGCTATGATACCAAAGGATCCTGTAATACTGCTGAGCTATGTCAATACACAGCTCAGGGATTACTATGAGTCGATTGAGGCTCTCTGCAGCTGCAGAGGTCTGAGAAGAAAGGAACTTGAGGAGAAACTGGCATCGATCGATTATTATTATGATCGCCGGGTGAATCAGTTCGTGTAAAAAAGTAAGTATTACTGAAAAGGCAGGGCATGGACCCTGCCTTTTTGCAGTGAATCACGGGGACAGGTTCCCTGACTCACGCAATTAACATAAGATGTTGACACATTTCCGATAAAAAGGTAAAATGAAATCTATATCGGATGTTACGTAAACAAACATCCGGGTGGAAGGGGAAAATACAGATATAATAAGGAGGAACACATGAAGAACAGGAGATTACTTGCCATACTGGCGACAGCAGCGGCGCTTTCGTTTGTTCTGTCTGCCTGCGGCTTTGGAGGAGAAGAACCTGTTGAACAGGTGATCGTGGAAGAAGAGGTAACACCTACACCCGAACCGGCCGAGTCACCCGAGCCTACCGAGGAACCCGAACCGGAAGTGTGGGAGCCCACATATACATCAGCAGACGGAAGCATCTCTATCGATTATCCGGATGAGAGCTGGTCCAACAAGACTGATGCCAACGGTATTGTCAGCATCGAATCGGAGGCAGGCGGCCGCATCGTGGTCATCCACGGAGATGCAGAGGACAAAGAGACTCTGGTCCTTCCGGATTCCGAGGATATGGCCATGACTCTGGAGCGCGCTCTGCCGCTTGAGGACAGCGAATTCGCGATCAGCGAGTATTCCAACAGTGATGAGGCCGGCGCCAATGTGATCTATTATGTGGTAAAATATAACGACACCGAAAAGACGGAAGGTATTGCGCAGAGGATCCACAAATATATCAGCAATGATACCGAATATTACGAGATCACCGGCGAGACAGGCGCAGCGGATGATGCGGCGCTGGCAGCGATCAAATCATCGGTAGACAGCTTCAAGATCCTCAACGAGTCTGCACTCAAAGGCGCAGCGACAGGAGCATCTGCAGCACCTGCGGCTGAAGGCGCCGAAGCGGCAGCGGGAGAAGGAGCCGGAGACGGTGCGGCAGTCGATGCAGAGCCTGCAGAGGAAGGCGCTTCGACAGGCAGCAGCGGCTACACAGACGAAGAACTGGCTGACAGCAACGTAACGCGTACCATCTACAATAACGACACAGGATCACCGATCGTTGTCTCCAACAACGGCGACGGAACCTGGTCCGACAGATTCGGCAACAGCTATCGCTTCGACAGCAGTGATGAGTCTATCGTTTACGATCAGAACGATGTGGACTTCTATTATCACGGAGAGGCCGGCGATGTGGCATACATGCCGATCACGTACGAGGAATAAATAAGAAGGATATGATGACCCCCATATTTCGCAAGGCGGTATATGGGGGTCATCTGATGAAAGACATTAACCGGCCGGCACACGGAGCGGGCTGTTGGTTACCGGCAGGCAGCGAAGCGGATCGCCGGTTACCTTTGACATTGGAGGCCTTACATGGGAGCATACGAAGAATTTGCCCTGGTTTATGATATGTTTCAGGACAATGTAGATTATGAAGCCTGGGCATCTTATCTGCAGGACAGACTTACGGATTTTGACATACGGGACGGGCTCGTGCTCGACCTGGGCTGCGGTACCGGCACGATGACGGAGCTGCTGGCTTCGGCCGGTTACGACATGATCGGTGTGGACGGCTCCGAGGAAATGCTGCTGCGAGCATCCGAAAAGAGGGCGGAATCCGGACACAGCATCCTGTATCTGCTGCAGGATATGACGGAGTTTGAATTGTACGGCACGGTCCGCGCGGTCGTCAGCGTGTGCGACAGCCTCAACTATCTGCTCGAGGAGGAAGAACTTCTGCAGACTTTCCGCCTGGTGAACAATTATCTGGATCCCGGCGGGATCTTCATCTTCGACATGAACACCGAATACAAATACCGTGAGCTTCTCGGAAGCTGCACCATCGCGGAGAACCGTGAGGAGGGCAGCTTTATCTGGGAGAACGATTACGATGAGGAGTCCGGAATCAACGAGTACGATCTGACCCTGTTTGTCAGGAGAGAGGACGGACTTTACGAAAAATCGGAGGAAGAGCATTATCAGAAAGCATGGCCCGTCGAAAAGGTGAAGGAGCTTCTCGAGGCGGCGGGAATGACGGTCATTACTGTCTACGATGCGTATACACAGGAGCCGCCGAGGCCGGATTCCGAGCGGCTTACTTTTATCGCCAGGGAAAAAGGAAAGCAGGCGGCAGACATTAACGACTGAGGTTTCAGAGAGATTTACAGAAGGAGTTACAGAGTTCAATGAGTGATTATATTCTTAGAGCCATGGCGGCAAATCAGCAGATCCGCGCTTTTGCCGCGGTCACCCGCGAGACGGTAGAGACCGCCAGGCAGGACCATAATACTTCCCCTGTGGCCACGGCGGCGCTGGGAAGGCTGCTGACAGGCGGTGCCATGATGGGCACCATGATGAAAGGGGATAACGACATACTCACCATTCAGGTTCGCGGCGACGGCCCCATAGGCGGGATCACCGTGACCGCGGATTCGCAGGGCCGAGTGAAGGGATATGTACATAACCCGGACGTCATTCTTCCGGCCAACAGCAGGGGCAAGCTCGATGTAGGCGGTGCCGTCGGAGCGGGCTATCTTCAGGTGATCAAAGATATGGGCCTTAAGGAGCCCTACATCGGGCAGGTGGATCTACAGACCGGCGAGATCGGCGACGACCTGACTTATTATTTTGTGACCAGCGAGCAGGTGGCGTCGGCCGTGGGACTCGGGGTGCTGATGAACCGGGACAATACGGTGAAACGTGCCGGCGGTTTTATCATCCAGCTTATGCCGTTTGCGGAAGAAGAGGTGATCGCAAGGCTCGAGCAGAATATCGGCCGCATCGGTTCGGTGACGGCCATTCTTGAGGAGGAGAACACCGCCGAGCACCTTCTGGACCGTGTCCTTGAAGGATTCGATATCGAGATCAGCGGACGTACCGAGACTTCTTTCTACTGCAACTGCAGCAAGAGCAGGGTGGAGAAGGCGCTCATCAGTATCGGCAGAAAGGACCTGAACGAGATGATTCAGGAGGGAAAGCCGATCGAGATGAACTGCCATTTCTGCGGTACTAAATACACTTTCACGGTGGAGGAACTTAAACAAATTCTTCGTAGATGCAGATGAGGATAGTGAGAGGGCAGAGCCATGTCGCTTAAGTTTATCATCGGAGGCGCCGGCACCGGCAAATCCTATACAGCATACGAAAATGTCATCCGGGAGGCGGAAAGCCGCCCGGATGTATTATATTACATCATTGTACCCGAGCAGTTTACCATGCAGACCCAGAAGAACGTGGTGTCGATGAGCTCCCGCGGAGGCATCCTGAACATCGATGTTCTCAGCTTTCAGCGTCTGGCGTACCGTGTCTTTGAGGAGACGGGAGGGGACACGCTTGCCCTTCTTGACGATATCGGAAAGAGCATGATCCTCAGAAAGCTGACGGAAGAGCGGGAAAGCGACTACCCCTATCTGGGAAACCAGATCAGAAAGCCCGGGTGCCTGGACGAGGTCAAATCGCTGATCTCGGAATTTATGCAGTATGACATCAGCCCCGAAGAAGTTTTCAAAATGGCGGATTCGGCGGGGGAAGGGTCGCTGATGAATCTCAAGCTGTCCGACGTGTCCCGCCTTTACGGGGCATTTAAGGCTTATCTGGAAAACCGGTACATGACCTCCGAAGGGGTGATGGAAGAGCTCACCAAAATGATCCCTCTTTCGGAGCGCCTTAAGGGGAGCGTCATCGTGTTCGATGGCTTCACCGGCTTTACCCCGGTACAGCTGAACGCGGTCCGGGAGCTTCTGGCCGTGTGCCGCGACATGACGGTGACAGTGACGCTGGATGCGCGTGAAAATCCTTACAAGGGGAAAAACGCCTGGCAGCTGTTTTCCATGAGCAAGAAGATGATCCGGAGCCTTTCGGGCCTCACAAAGGATATAGACGAACCGGTCCTGCTGTATCACACAGACGGCACCAGATTCAGCCGGGCGGATTCGCTCGCCTTTCTGGAACAGAATATATTCCGTTACCGTAAGGCAAAATATGAGGGAACGCCGCAGAATATAAAGATCGTCACGGCAGGAAGCCCTCGCCGCGAGATGGAGGATATAGCCGCTTCGATCTGCCGGATGGTCAGAGAGAAAGGCATGAAATACGGGGAGATCGCCGTGATCACCGGAAACCTTGAAGAATACGGCCCGGCCGCCGCGCAGGTTTTCGAAAAATCGGACATCCCGTACTTCCTGGATGAGACGCACAGCATCATGCAGAATCCGTTCATCGAGTATGTGAGAGCATCGCTTGAACTGATCGACCGGGATTTTGGCAGCGAGAGCGTCATGCGGTATCTGCGGACCGGGCTGTCGGACATCAGCACCGAGGAGGCCGACCGTCTGGAAAACTATGTGAAAGCGCTGGGGATCCGCGGATTCGGCAGATGGAACGAAAAATGGGTGAGGGTCTATCGAGGGATGGACCCCGCAGAGATCGCGCAGATCAACGATATCCGCGAACGTTTTGTGCAGGAGATCGAAGAGTTTAAGGAAAACAACAAGGGCAGCAGGACGGTGCGGGAACACTGCACACAGCTGTATCTGTTCTTCCGAAAAAACAGGATACAGGAGAAGCTTAAAGAACAGCAGCTTGCATTTGGAGAAGCAGGGGAGCGAAGGCTCGAAAAGGAATACGCACAGATCTACGGCATCGTACTGGATCTTCTGGACCGGATGACCGAGATACTCGGTGAGGAAAAGATGAACCGCAGAGAGTTCACAAGGATCTTCGAGACCGGTCTTTCCAAGGCAAAGGTCGCGCTGATCCCGCCCGGGCAGGACTGCGTGATGATCGGCGATATGGAGAGAACCAGACTTAAGGATGTGAAGGCTCTTTTCTTCGCCGGCGTGAATGAAGGGAGCATCCCAAAGGCAGCCTCGGGAGGCGGTATCCTCTCGGAAGCCGACCGCGATTTTCTGGCAGGGCAGGGCATAGAGCTGGCGCCTGACCCAAAGGAGCAGATGAATGTACAGCGGTTTTATCTGTACCTGAACCTCACCAAGCCTTCCGAATTCCTGCAGCTCTCCTTCAGCAGGACCAATCAGAAGGGTGAATCGCAGAGCCCAGCTTATCTGATCGGGACGCTCATCTCTCTTTTTCCCGAGCTGACCGTGACGGAGGCGGAGGAAGAGCAGGCACATGATATCCCCGAAACCACGGTATCGGGGTTTGAAGCATTGATCAGGGAACTGCCCTCCGCGGAGAACTTCGCCGAGACCCCGCTGTTTGCGGAACTGTTCAGGCGATATCTGCGCGATGAGACAACCAAGGGTGAAGCGATGCGTATCGTAGAAGCCGCCTTTATGAGAGCTCCGGAGGGAAAAATAGGGAGCACGGTGGCAAAAGCGCTTTACGGGGATGTGCCCGAAAACGGAGCAACAAGGCTGGAGCGATTTGCCGCTTGTGCCTGCGCACATTTCCTGCGCTACGGGCTTCGCCTTGGGGAGAGGCAGGAGTATGAGTTTAAAGACGCGGACCTCGGCAATCTTGTGCATGAGGTGCTTGAGTATTTTGAGAAGGCCCTGAGAGAAGAGGGACTTACACTCAGAACCGTAGACGAAGAAAAGAAAGAAGAGCTGCTGAACCGCTGCCTGGATACCCTGGCGGCAGACTACGGCAACACCATACTCAAAAGCAGCGCGCGCAACAGATGGATGATCGAAAGAGCCCGGGCAATACTGAGGCGGACGATCGACGCACTGCAGCAACAGGTGAAAGCAGGAAAGTTCGATCCCGAAGGGGTCGAGATCGCCTTTGCGGGCGGCCGGATCGACCGTGTCGACATCATGCAGGAAGACGACCGTGTGTATGTGAAGGTGATCGATTACAAGACCGGAAATACAAGCTTTGAGCTCCTTAAGCTTTATCATGGACTTCAGGTGCAGCTGGTGCTGTATCTGGACGCAGCCCTTACGATCGAGAAGAAAAAGCATCCGGAGAGCAAAGTGATCCCGGCAGGAATTTTCTACTATAACGTGAAGGATCCGATCGCTGAGGGCAGTACGGATGATATCCCCGAGGAGATCGAGAAGGAGATCCTGAAAACGCTCAAGATGAACGGGATCGCGACGAAGGACACGCATATACTTGAGGCGATGGACAGTACTTTCGTATCTCTGCCGGTCACGATGAAAAAAGGGAATGAACTCGGCGCAAAATCGAGCGTGGCGGACGAGAAGCAGTTCGATATTCTTCTCGGGTATGTCAAAACGATGACGGGGAAGAACCGTGACAGGATCCTGGAGGGCGAGACTGCCGCGCAGCCTTACAGGATGGGGACGACAATGCCCTGTGACTATTGTGCTTACAGGACGGTCTGCGGTTTCGACCGGAATATTCCGGGATACTCGTACCGCGAGATCAGAAAGATAGATGATAAGGAACTTTGGAAACGCATGGAGGAGGCGCAGGATGGCAGTGCAGTGGACTGAAGATCAACAGAAAGTCATAAAGCTTAGGGACCGCAGCATCCTGGTGAGCGCTGCCGCGGGTTCCGGAAAGACGGCTGTCCTTGTAGAAAGGATCCTGTCGAAACTCACCGATCCCGTGCATCCGGTCCCCATCGACCGAATGCTGATCATGACTTTTACCAGAGCGGCGGCAGGTGAGATGAAGGAGAGGATCCGCAGATCGATCGAGCAGGAGCTGGAGCGTTCTCCCGAAAACGAAAACCTGCAGAAGCAGCTGACTCTCATTCATATGGCGCAGATCAACACGATCGACGGCTTTTGCGGCTGGATACTGCGCAACTATTTTCATCTGATCGGGCTGGATCCGGGATATCGGGTGGCGGAAGAAGGGGAGCTTGAGCTTCTTCGGCAGGACACGATCAGGGAGGTCCTGGACGAGTTCCACGAAGAAGGAAGTCCCGAATATCTTCATATGCTGGACTGTCTCTGCCGCGGGAAGTCGGACGAAAATCTGCGGGGCGAGATCGACAAGATCTACAAGAAGGCGATGAGCGACCCTGATCCTGAAGGGTGGCTGGACAGGTGTATAGAGGGCTTTGACGCAGCCGATGAGGCGGAGTTGAGCGCCCTTCCCTGGATGCGGGATCTGTACAGAGAGGCGCTTGCAGAGCTCGGCGAAGCTGAGCGTCTTTTTAAGGAGGCTCTGGATATCAGCCGTTCTGCGGAAGGACCGTTCCATTACGAAGAAGGGTTGCTTGACATGATCTCGTACACCGAAGATCTGAAGAGGTTTGCCGAGGCGGGGCAGTTTGATAACATTGTAGAGTACTTTGAACAGGAAGAATTTCCCGGCCTTTCGAGAAAAAGACCGAAGGACATCGATACCGCGAAAAAGGACCGGGCACTGAGCCTTAAGAACGAGGCGAAAGATATATTGGATGATCTCCGGAAGAAAAGGTTCTTCGAACCCTCATCCCGTATCATCGAAACCCTTGCGGCGAGCCGGGCTCCGATCGAGATGCTGGGTGCGGTAACCCGCCGGTTTATGGAACGGTTTGCGGAGGAAAAGCGGGAGAGGAACATCCTTGACTTTACCGATATGGAGCATTTTGCCCTGAAGATCCTTATGCCTAAGGAGGGCGAAGAGGGCGGCTCCGCAGCGGCGAGGGAACTGTCGGAACGCTTTGACGAAGTGATGGTGGACGAGTACCAGGACAGCAATCTGGTGCAGGAGATGATCACCGGATATGTGTCCGGCTGGGTGAAGGACCGGAAGAATATCTTTATGGTGGGCGATGTAAAGCAGAGTATTTACCGGTTCAGGCTGGCCCGTCCCGAACTGTTCATGGATAAATATCGAAGGTTCAGCGAGGACGACGGCCCCGAGGTGCGGATCAACCTGCACAAAAATTTCCGAAGCCGTCCCGAAGTGCTTTCGAGCGTAAACTATATCTTCCGCAGGCTCATGGGCGAGGACCTGGGAGGAATCTCCTACGGGGATGACGAGGCGCTGTATCCCGGAGCTGAGTTCCCCGAAGGGCACAATGAAGATTTTGTAAAGACGGAGCTTCTTCTGGTGAAGAAGGACGATCCTCTATTGGAAGAGGAGGCGGAGCAGAAGACCGAAAAAGAGCTGGAGGCGATGATCGTCGCCGACCGTATCAGGGAGATCGTCGGGCGCGAGAAAGTGGTCGACAAAGAGACAGGGGAGTATCGGCCTGTCAGATACGGAGATATCGTGATCCTTCTTCGCAGCTTTACCGGCTGGGCAGAGGTGTTCAGCGATGTTCTTTCGTCCCGCGGGATTCCGTCATACGCGGCGTCTCGCAGCGGTTACTTTTCGGCGACCGAAGTGGTGACGGTCCTGAATTATCTCAGGGTCTGTGACAATCCGAGGCAGGACATTCCCCTTGCGGGAGTTTTGCTTTCTCCGATCGTGGGGTGTACGGATAAGGAGCTTGCACTTCTCAGAACGGCCTACAAAGACGGGCTTTTGTATGACAGTCTCACGGCGTTCCTGCAGGATGATCCTGAAGAGCCCGAGGCATGGCGTGAACCGCTGAACCGGAAGCTTCGCCTCTTTTATACGCAGCTTACTTCGTTCCGGAAAAAAGCGGTGTATCTGCCGGTTCACGAGCTGATCACGGATATTCTCGATGTGACGGGATATGGCCTGACAGCGAAAGCGATGCCCGACGGCCTGCAGCGTTCGGCCAATCTGGGAATGCTGGTCGAGAAGGCCGGGGAGTACGAAAAGACAGGCTTTCACGGGCTGTTCCATTTTATCAGGTATATCGAAAATCTGCATAAATACGAGGTGGACTACGGCGAAGTGAACCTCTCGGGTGCTGGGGACGGAGCGGTCACGCTGATGACCATACACAAAAGTAAAGGCCTGGAATTTCCGATCGTTTTCGTTTCGGGACTTGGAAAACAGTTCAATCTGATGGACGCGAACGCTTCCATTCTTGTGGATGAGGAGTTTGGGATCGCTGCCGATGCGGTAT
>CAMNGN010000052.1 GCA_946538475.1 uncultured Blautia sp. | reverse complement strand
AAATACTGTCTATTAAGATAAAAGGAGGATGTCCGGTGTTAGAGATTATGACAAACGAGGCTGAGTCCTCTGCCAAGATAATCGTCATTGGCGTAGGCGGTGCCGGGAATAACGCAGTAAACAGAATGGTTGAGGAAGCGATCGGCGGAGTCGAATTTGTCGGCGTAAATACAGATAAGCAGGCTCTTACCCTTTGCAAGGCTCCTTCCGTTCTTCAGATCGGCGAAAAGATCACCAAAGGTCTTGGCGCCGGCGCGCAGCCTGAGGTTGGCCAGAAGGCGGCAGAAGAGAGTATCGAAGAACTCAAGCAGCTTATGGACGGTGCCGATATGGTGTTCGTCACCTGCGGTATGGGCGGCGGAACCGGAACAGGCGCGGCTCCCATCATTGCGGCTGCGGCAAAAGAAATGGGAATCCTTACGGTAGGTGTCGTGACCAAGCCTTTCCGCTTTGAAGCACGCACCCGTATGAACAATGCGCTCACAGGTATCGAAAACCTTAAAAAGGCTGTCGATACGCTTATCGTAATCCCGAATGATAAACTTCTCGAGATCGTAGACCGCAGGACTACCATGCCCGAGGCGCTCAGAAAAGCAGACGAAGTGCTGCAGCAGGCCGTTCAGGGCATCACAGACCTGATCAATCTGCCCGCACTCATCAACCTTGACTTTGCCGATGTTCAGACCGTTATGACCGACAAGGGCATCGCCCACATCGGTATCGGTGAGGCACGCGGCGACGACAAGGCTATGGAAGCGGTTCAGATGGCTGTCGCTTCCCCGCTGCTCGAGACCACGATCGAGGGAGCTACCCACGTTATCATCAATATTTCCGGCGATATTTCCCTTATGGATGCAAATGACGCCGCAAGCTATGTACAGGAACTGACAGGCGAAGATGCCAACATCATCTTCGGTGCAATGTACGACGACACGATCGCGGATTATTGCCGCATCACCGTTATCGCTACCGGCCTGTCGGATGCCAACAACCAGGCTCCGGCCCGCGAGACACGCAGCTCCATGTTCGACCGAAACAGAAGACCGGCGAGCACCTACACAGCGCCCGCTAACTCTTCGTACACAGCGCCGACAAGGTCGACGGGCTCTGCATCGTCTTCCTCGGCTTCAATCCCGTCCTACACTCTGCCGACCATGAACGCTACGCCGTTCAACAGCAAGCGTCCGACAAGCACCGTGCAGAAGAAGGATATTCAGATTCCTGATTTTCTTAAAAACAGATAATAAAGGTTGACATGGTCGTTTTTCTGTGTTAGAGTATTCGAGTACGTGAAATCAAAGCAGAGTTTCCGCTCTCACCTCAGCACAGTTAAGTGACTCGGGTTAATACAGAATTTTATGGTCGTTTCAGGCTTATTTTGTATGCAAAAGTGCGGATCTCTGTATCCGCACTTTTTTTGCGGACAGAAATGTTCACAGGGCATAAAGATCATTATTTCATTCAAAGGTTGGAGGTGCAAGACAATTAGCAATTACATGATTAATGAACAGATCAGAGACAGAGAGGTACGTCTGATCGGTCCGGATGGAGCACAGCTCGGTATCGTTTCTTCGCGGGATGCTTTGGCAAAAGCACAGGAGGCAGGTCTTGATCTGGTCAAGATTGCTCCTCAGGCCAAACCACCGGTGTGCAAGATCATCGACTACGGTAAATATCGTTACGAGATGGCGCGCAAGGAAAAGGAAGCCCGCAAAAAGCAGAAGACGATCGAAATTAAAGAAGTTCGTCTTTCACCGAACATCGATACAAATGATCTTAATACCAAGGCAAACACTGCCCGCAAATTCCTGACCAAAGGAGACAGAGTAAAGGTAAGCCTTCGTTTCCGCGGAAGAGAGATGGCACATATGGCCGGCGGACGCAAGGTTCTCGAACAGTTCGCCGAGATGCTCTCGGATGTTGCGGTCATGGAAAAAGCTCCCAAGCTGGAAGGCAGGAGCATGACGATGTTTTTAACTGAAAAACGTTAAAGGCGAGATACAAAGACAGGAGGATACAAAAATGCCAAAAATCAAAACTTGCAGAGCAGCAGCTAAGCGTTTCAAAAAGACAGGTGCCGGCAAATTAGTTCGTAATAAAGCATACAAGAGCCATATCCTTACCAAGAAATCCCAGAAGAGAAAAAGAAATCTGAGAAAATCTACTGTTGTTGATCCTACGAACGTAAAGAATATGAAGAAAGCATTACCGTACTTATAATCAGGATTCGATAGAGAAGAACAGGAGGATATAGAAAATGGCAAGAATTAAAGGCGGCTTGAACGCAAAGAAAAAACATAATCGTGTTCTGAAACTGGCAAAAGGCTACAGAGGAGCACGCTCCAAACAGTATAGAATCGCAAAACAGTCCGTTATGAGAGCTCTCGCAAGCGCATATGCGGGACGTAAGCAGAAAAAACGTCAGTTCAGACAGCTGTGGATCGCAAGGATCAACGCAGCAGCCAGAATGAACGGCATTTCCTACAGCCAGATGATGCACGGCCTTAAGGTCGCCAACATCGACATCAACAGAAAGATGCTTGCCGACATGGCAGTCAACGATGCAGAGGGCTTCGCAGCTCTTGCAGAGATTGCTAAGAAAGCGGTAGCATAAAGTGGAACAGGGGACGGTTCCTCGTTCCACGGGTGAAAGTGTATCCGACTAATTACCACTTCAGCCCGTGGAACGAGGAACCGTCCCCTGTTCCACCCTCGGCCAACCCAAAAACTTTATCTTGCAAGCCCCACCGTACAATGCTATAATTAGAGCGTTAAAGTGATGAAGAGCAAAAGCGGCCCCATGAAAGCAACAAAAAAAGGGCCCGCATTCGTTTGCTCAGATAAAGGAGGAAATGATATGAAAAAACTGACTCGGGTTATCAGTGTATGCGCAGCAGCGGCAATGGTACTTACCGCGGTTTCTCCGGTACTTGCAGACGATGAAAAGTTTGTGATCGGCGGAATCGGACCTGTCACCGGCGCAGCGGCAGCTTACGGAATCTCCGTTATGAACGGCGCACAGCTTGCAGTTGACGAGATCAACGCAGCAGGCGGCATCAACGGATATCAGGTAGAGTTCATCTCCGCAGATGACGAGCATGATGCAGAAAAATCCGTCAATGCATACAACGACCTTAAAGATAAAGGCATGCAGATGCTTCTCGGAACCGTCACCAGTGCTCCCTGCATCGCAGTAGGCGGTGAGGCAGCCAACGACAACATGTTCCTTCTTACCCCGTCAGGCTCCGCAGTAGACTGCATCGCATACGAGAACGCTTTCCGTGTATGCTTCTCCGATCCCGCACAGGGTGCTAAATCCGCACAGTTCATCGGCGAGCATGAGCTTGCCACAAAAGTCGGCATCATCTATGACAGCTCCGATCCTTATTCCACAGGTATCATGGAGAGCTTCGTGGCAGAAGCCGCAAATCAGGGCATCGAGGTCGTTTCTAACGAAGCGTTCTCCGATAACAGGACCGACTTCTCCGCACAGCTGAACAAAGCAAAAGATGCCGGCGCAGAGCTG
Organism: uncultured Blautia sp.; assembly: GCA_946538475.1. Lineage (GTDB taxonomy): Bacteria > Bacillota > Clostridia > Lachnospirales > Lachnospiraceae > Blautia_A. The sequence continues at coordinate 8,616 of CAMNGN010000052.1, read as the reverse complement.
GTATTCCTTCCCTTCTATTATCAGGAAGCAGCGCTTGTCCTCAAACAGGCATCCGATATGGACTATGCTCCGAAATTCTTCGGCTGCGACGGCATGGACGGAATCCTTACCGTAGAAAACTTTGACACTTCCCTTGCAGAAGGCCTGATGCTTCTTACCCCGTTCACCCCGAACGCTGAGGATGAGATGACACAGAACTTCGTAAAAGCATACGAAGAAGCATACGACGGACTCGTTCCGATCCAGTTCGGCGCAGATGCGTATGACGGAATCTATGCGATCAAAGCCGCTCTTGAAGATGCCGGCGCTACACCGGACATGAGCGTATCCGATCTGTGTGAAGCTCTTAAGGTTTCCATGGGCAACATCACCGTAGAAGGCCTTACCGGAACCATCACCTGGGACGCAGCTACCGGCGAGCCCGAAAAAGAGCCGAAGGCAGTCATGATCGAAAACAGTGAATATGTGGCAATGGACTAAAACCGTAAAGTGATAATTGCCGGGTAATATGTAGGGGACGGTCACCGGTTTTGCCGGGACCGGCCCCTTTTTTACTGAAAAAAACAGCGGGCAAAGAGGTGCATAAATGAGTTTTCTTACATATTTGAAAGATGGTATCAGCCTTGGCAGCGTCTATGCGATCATCGCCCTCGGCTATACGATGGTATACGGCATCGCCAAAATGCTTAACTTTGCACACGGCGATGTAATCATGGTAGGAGCGTACGTCGTACTGATGCTTCTCACAAAGGCGGGTGTGCCCGGAATACTTGCGATCATCATCGCAATGGCAGTCTGCACTCTGCTCGGCATCACCATCGAAAAAGTGGCTTACAGACCGCTTCGTAAAGCGTCATCTCCGCTGGCGGTACTGATCACGGCGATCGGCGTCAGCTATCTTCTGCAGAACGTTGCTCTGCTTATTTTCGGGGCAGACGGCAAAACGTTCGTGGATGTGATCAAGATCCCCTCCCTCTCTCTGGGCGGAGGAAAGCTGATCATCAGCGGAACAACGATCGTGACCATACTGGCATCTATCGTCATCATGATCTGCCTGACAATGTTCGTAAATAAGACCAAACAGGGACACGCCATGCAGGCGGTATCCGAAGATAAGGACGCTGCACAGCTGATGGGTGTCAATGTCAACGGTACCATCTCCCTGACATTCGCGATCGGCTCGGCGCTGGCGGCAGTGGCCGGAGTGCTTCTTTGTTCTGCTTACCCAATCGTCACTCCCTATACAGGCGCCATGCCCGGCATCAAAGCGTTTGTCGCTGCCGTATTCGGGGGCATCGGCTCCATCCCCGGGGCAATGATCGGCGGTATCCTGCTGGGCGTCATCGAGATCCTCAGCAAGGCGTACATCTCCTCGCAGGTGTCCGACGCTATCGTTTTTGCCGTCCTGATCATAGTGCTTCTGGTTAAACCGACCGGTCTGTTCGGCAAGAACATTCAGGAAAAAGTGTAAGGTGGTGACAGCATGAACGAAAAACAGAATAATCATGAAATTATCCGCCGAATGCGCAGAAAATCTCTGAGAAACAGTCTGCTCAATTACGGCATCGTGATCGTGGTATTTGCCATAATGCAGACCATGATCGCCACAGGGCATATCTCCAGCCTTCTGAAAGGTCTTCTTGTGCCCCTCTGCGTGTATGTGATCGCCGCACTTTCGCTCAACCTGGTGGTCGGTATCTCGGGAGAACTCAGCCTGGGGCATGCCGGCTTTATGTGCATCGGTGCCTATACAAGCGCGTTCTTTTCCAACGTGGTCGGAGATTCTATGCCCGACCTGCCCAGATTTATCCTTGCGATCCTTGTTGGAGCAGTGTTTGCGGGAATATTCGGTATCCTGATCGGCATTCCCGTACTCAGGCTGAAAGGCGACTATCTGGCCATCGTAACACTTGCGTTTGGTGAGATCATCAAAAACCTGCTCAATGTGCTCTATGTCGGCGTTGACAGCCACGGACTGCATTTCAGCACCACAAGCGCGATGGACCTTAACATGGAGCCCACCGGACGCCAGATCGTCAAAGGTGCGCTCGGTATATCCGGAACACCTAAGAACTCCACATTTACGATCGGAGTCGTTCTGATCATCATCACTCTTATCGTGGTGCAGAACCTGGTCAATTCCCGCAGCGGACGTGCCATCATGTCCACGAGAGACAACCGGATAGCTGCCGAGTCCATAGGCATTCCGGTGACAAAGTATAAACTTCTGGCTTTTTCAGTGTCGGCTTCTCTTGCCGGCGTGGCAGGTGTGCTCTATGCGCACAATCTGGCGACGCTCAACACCAAAAAATTTGACTACAACACATCGATCCTGATCCTGGTATTTGTCGTTCTCGGCGGTATCGGAAATATGACCGGCTCCATGATCGCGGCGGTCATCCTTACCGCGCTTCCCGAGATGCTCAGGTTCCTGAACAACTATCGTATGCTGATCTACGCCATCGTGCTGATCGTCATCATGCTGTTCAACTGGGCCCCGGCATCGCTCGATTTCCGCAGCAGAATGCGCGAACGGCTATGGAAAAAGCATGGATCGGATGCAGAAGGGGGGAGATGAAAATGGCAATGCTCGATGTAACAAAGCTCTCCATCTCCTTTGGCGGTCTTCACGCCGTCGATGATTTTAATCTGAATATAGAAAAAGGCGAACTGTACGGCCTGATCGGCCCGAACGGCGCAGGCAAGACGACCGTGTTCAACCTTCTGACCGGCGTGTACAAACCGACGGAGGGTATCATCCGTCTGGACGGAAAAGACATCACCGGAAAGAGCACGATCGAGATCAACCGTGCCGGGATCGCCAGGACATTCCAGAACATCCGTCTGTTCAAAGACATGCCGGTTCTGGACAATGTAAAGGCAGGCTTCCACAATCATTACAAATATTCCGCCCTCACAGGCATACTCAGGCTGCCCAGGTACCGCGAGATCGAGAACACGATGGACGAACGCTCCATGGACATCCTTAAAGTGTTCGACCTTGACAAAGAGGCCGACCTCATGGCCGGCAACCTTCCCTACGGCAAACAGCGTAAGCTTGAGATAGCCAGAGCGCTTGCCACCGAGCCTAAGCTCCTTCTTCTGGATGAGCCGGCGGCGGGCATGAACCCCAACGAGACAGCAGAGCTGATGGAGACCATAAGGTTCGTGCGCGATGAGTTTGACATGACGATACTGCTGATCGAGCATGATATGAAGCTTGTGGCAGGCATCTGCGAAAAACTTACCGTGCTGAACTTCGGCAGAACGCTCGCACAGGGCGTCACATCCGAAGTCCTCAGCGATCCGGCCGTCATAGCCGCATATCTGGGAGAATAGGAGGGTATCTTCATGGCAATGCTGGAAGTCAACAATCTTCACGTGTATTATGGCGTGATTCATGCACTGAAAGGGATATCCTTCAAGGTCGATCAGGGAGAGGTCATCGCACTGATCGGTGCGAACGGCGCGGGAAAAACCACCACGCTGCAGACCGTCACCGGCCTTCTTCCCGCCAAGCAGGGCTCGATCGTGTTCGAGGGAAAGGATATCACCAAAGTACCCGCGCACAAGATCGTCGAGATGGGCATCGCCCATGTCCCCGAAGGACGAAGGGTCTTTTCGCAGCTCAGCGTGTATGACAATTTAAAGATGGGTGCTTTTACCCGCAAGGACAAAAATGAGATAGAAGAGAGCCTGGAAATGGTCTACCAGCGCTTCCCAAGGCTGAAGGAACGCCGCGGGCAGAGAGCCGGAACTCTTTCGGGCGGCGAGCAGCAGATGCTGGCCATGGGCCGCGCGCTGATGAGCAAGCCGAGGCTGATCGTCATGGACGAGCCTTCCATGGGGCTTTCTCCCATTTTTGTCAACGAAATATTTGATATTATACAGGTCGTAAGTGACAGCGGCACAACGGTTCTTCTCGTGGAGCAGAACGCGAAAAAAGCGCTCTCCATCGCGGACCGCGCGTATGTCATGGAGACCGGATCGATCACAATGGAGGGAATAGCGGACGATCTGCTTCATAACGAGGCAGTTCAGAAGGCATATCTTGGAGAGTAGGAGGTTATTTTCATATGAACCATTATGTGATTACGATAGCCCGTGAATATGGCAGCGGAGGCCGCACGATCGGCATCAATCTGGCAAATAAACTGGGGATCGCCTACTATGATAAAGACATCCCTCGCCTGGCATCGGACGAGAGCGGAATTCATCCGCAGCTTTTTGGAAGAGTGGATGAGTATTCAAGCGCAAAACCGCCGCTTTTCGGCGCCAAAACGGGCACTTATTCCAAAGAAGTGCTTCCGCCCGGCAGCAAAGGGTTCACTTCCGATGAGAATCTTTTCAACTACCAGGCAAAAACGATCAGGGAACTGGCGGAGACAGAGTCCTGCGTGATCATCGGCCGGTGCGGTAACTTCATCCTCAACGAGAGAGAATTTCCCAACGTACTCAGGGTGTTCATCCATGCCTCCTGGGAATTCAGGATCAAGGACGCTAAAGAAAAAATGAGCGGCACCGAGAAAGAGCTTGAAAAGTTTATGCGCAAGGACGACAAACGCAAGCTGGAGTACTGCCGCAGATTTACCGGCAAAGAGTGGACCGACCCTGCTTACTATGACCTTTATCTGGACACGAGCAAGATCGGCAAAGACGGTGCCATGGCCGAGATCGAGAGAAGATACGAGGCACTGAAAAGAAGAAACGGCTAAAACCATATTGAAAAAAGGCTGAGGAACTTTAATGGATCTGTTTGAATACGCAAAATCAAAGACTTTGGACAGAGAAGCACCTCTTGCCTCCAGACTGCGCCCCGCTGCCCTCGAAGAGGTGGTGGGGCAGCAGCATATTGTGGGCAAGGATAAGCTGCTCTATCGCGCCATCAAGGCGGACAAGCTGACATCGGTCATCTTTTACGGACCGCCGGGAACCGGCAAGACCACGCTGGCCAAGGTGATCGCCAACACGACCAGCGCAGAATTTACCCAGATCAACGCTACGGCGGCGGGCAAAAAGGATATGGAAGAAGTGGTGAAAGGCGCGCAGGACACACTGGGCATGTACGGCCGCAAAACTATCCTTTTTATCGACGAGATCCACCGCTTTAACAAGGGGCAGCAGGATTATCTGCTTCCTTTTGTGGAGGACGGTACGATCATCCTGATCGGTGCCACGACCGAAAACCCGTACTTTGAGGTGAACAGCGCGCTTCTTTCCCGGTCGATCATCTTCGAGCTCAAGCCGCTTTCGAACGAGGACATACGCGTGCTTCTTCTGCGGGCGGTGAACGATATCGAAAAAGGGCTGGGCGCCTACAGAGCGTCGATCGATGAGGATGCGCTCGAGTTTTTGTCCGACATGGCCGGCGGAGATGCCAGAGCTGCGCTCAACGCGATCGAGCTTGGTGTTCTTACCACACCCCGCAGCGACGACGGGCTCATCCACATTACGCTGGATGTCGCTTCGGAATGTATACAGAAGCGTGTCATCAACTATGACAAAAAAGGGGACAATCACTACGATATTATCTCCGCCTTTATCAAGAGCATGCGCGGGTCCGACCCTGATGCCGCGGTGTATTATCTCGCAAAGATGCTCTATGCGGGAGAGGATGTCCGATTTATCGCCCGGCGAATCATGATCCTGGCTTCTGAGGATATCGGTAATGCTGACCCCATGGCCATCTGTGTGGCTGCGGCGGCAGCGCAGGAGGTGGAGCGCGTGGGCATGCCCGAGTCGCAGATCATTCTGGCCCAGGCCGCTTCGTACATGGCCTGCGCGCCTAAGAGCAATGCGGCGGTCAATGCAATCTTTGCAGCGATGGACTCGGTGAAGTCGGTCAGGACTACCGTGCCCGTGCATCTGCAGGATGCCCATTATGGCGGACACGAAAAGCTGGGACACGGTATCGGATACAAGTATGCACATGATTACCCCGGGCATTATGTGGAACAGCAGTATCTTCCCGATGAGATAAAGGATGACCGGTTCTATATTCCGGGCGATCTGGGATATGAGAAGAAGATGAAGGAATATCTGAATAAGATACGTAATGAGGGATAAAGAGTGGAGGGGCTCAGATGAGCTCCTCCATTATTGTTTCAAATATCTTTTGTGATTTTCCCGGCCAGTTGAGGCAGATCGCCTCGGCGGCCTCCTCGGAGGGAGCCCGCATGGTCAGGTCAATAAGAGAAATGTTATTTTGGGCTATTCTGCAGCGGACTTCGTAGCTTCCGCCCGGTGTTTTGTAATATTCGGCAGGGGAGGAAAGTCCGTCGGCATCCGGCCCGGCTTTTTCTCCCATCAGTTCGGAAAGGTGCTCGAGGGTTTCCTGATTGATCTCTTCCTTCAGGTATGTGAGCGTCCGGGCACCTTCGCGGGTGATCTTGTAAAGGGATGTTCCCGGAGTCTGCCGCATACTGATCAGCCCCGAATCGACCAGTCCGTTTATCGCTTCCTGGAGACGAAAGTAATTGGTGTCATCCATCTCCAAAATGAGTTCCGACAGTACCGAATTGCTGAGCTCCCGATCCGCCAGATCCAAAACATAGAGAATGATCAGCTTGTCTCTGGATAATTTGCTTTGCAAAAATTATTCACCTGAACTTTCTTGTTTGTCTGTAGTTTCATCCGGAAGGCCGTTTCCGCCTAACGCAGCTTCCATTACGGAGTCCTCGATCAGTTCTCCCTGAGCTCCGCTGTCGTCGTCCGAATCGCCGTCCTTGGGAATGTAATTGTCAAATATCTTCACCAGGAAGAAGGAATTACAGTAGGCGATCACCGAAAATCCCATGAGGATCAGCAGAAGCAGCAGTATCGACTGGATCGTGGCCATGGGCTCGGGAATAAAGAGTATCGCGACCGGCAGGACCGAAACGACCATCATCAGAATGGTCTGCGGAAGATGCCTGATGGCCATCAGGAGCGAGTTGACGAACGTGTTTCTGATCGTGTTGAAAAACTTTGCCAGCACCGGATATACATAGATAAAGACCATAACATAGAGGAAGGCCATCATCAGCATAAGAATGGTCATTGCGCTCTTCATGGTTCCCTGCAGTGAAGTGCCGACGATCCTGATATCGAGCCAGAGCAGAAAGCCTGCACCCAGCATGATCAGATTGATGATGATGCCCTGCTTGAGGTTCTGCTTGAACGAATGGAAAAATCCGCGGACGATATATGACTCTTCGTTGCGCACCATTTTCATCGTCATATAGAAAAGCGCTGTGAGAGAAGGACCGATCGTCACGATCGGAATACAGCAGATCACAAATATTACGTTCAGGATGAGCAGGTCAGCCACTCTGCTCATAGTCCGGAAGAAGGGACTGTCCATATTAAAAAATCTACCCATTTTAACTCCGTTCCGCCGGATAATCCGGCTTCAAAAATTCATTTTCTAGTATAACGAAAAAACAGAAAAATGTAAAGCCTCTTGCTTTTCACAGTTTAGCGTGTTAAAATACTACTATGTGATAACAATAAATTTAAGGAGAAGCAATAATGAGCAAAACGATCAGAACAGAAGCAGTGGATCATCTGTTTGAAGCGATCCTCTGTCTGAAAAACAAGGAAGAGTGCTATACTTTTTTCGAGGATGTATGTACGATCAATGAGCTTCTTTCCCTCTCTCAAAGGTTCGAAGTGGCCAGAATGCTGACCGATAAGAGAACCTATCTTGATATCTCTGAGAAGACGGGCGCATCCACAGCCACCATCAGCCGGGTCAACAGATCTCTCAATTATGGAAATGACGGTTATGAGATGGTCTTCGCCAGGATGGACAAGAACAAAACAACAGAAGAAACATAACAAAAAGAGTGCGGTTGCGCACTCTTTTTTGATGAGTCACGGGGACAGGTTCCTTGAGTCATTTCTTCTCATCTTCCGGTTCACCCAGCCCGTCGATCAGCCTCTCCACCAGTATCTTTTTCATATAAATATCAAAACTCAGCAAACAGATAAACGAGAAAGCTTTCAAAAAGATCTGATCTTCCTCCGGAGCATCATTGAACGTTTCCGCGGCCATGTTGTAGCGCTTCAGCAGGTCTTTCTGCAGGTAGCCGGACTGGTTTAAGATCGTACTGAACACTTCTTCGTAGATGTAGGTCATATCCTGCCCGTTTTCCGACTGAAAATATTTTTCTGTGATCGGTCCGGTGAGCTTTTGGATGTCCCCGATGGAAAGGAAGTTTTTGAAGTAGTAGATGAAGATCAGCATCAAAAGGTGTTCTTTTGAGTATCTTTTCTTTTCGGGCGGGGGCAGCAGCTTGTTTTTTGCATAGTTGTTGATCATGGTCTTGGTCAGGATCTTGTCATCTTTGTGGCGCTTGGTCGCCGACAGCTGGTCCTCCATGAACGTGGTGACCTGGTCCATGTACAGGCTGATGTTCGGGAGGTCGCTGGGTTCAATATAGTCAATGCCTTTGAGAATGTCCAGTATCTGCCGGAACATCTCTTTTTTGTCTTGCGTCATGTGTGTCCGCCTTTCTGCGCACAAAGGGTGCGGTAGCAGGGACAAAGAGTATCTATATGTTATTATATAGTTTTTATTACTACTTGTAAAGGGATGCTTAAAATACGGCCGAATAGCGTCGCCCTATATCAGGC
>CAMNGN010000051.1 GCA_946538475.1 uncultured Blautia sp. | reverse complement strand
GTGGAAGTGCCCGTACCACAACGGCCGCATGTGCATGGAGATCACAAAACGGCTTCTTAACAGGGGGAGAACTATTTGCTGAACATAAAGATTGCTTTTTTTGATGTAGATGGCACATTGGTAGCCTTTGAAGAGAATGACATGCACGAAGCAGTGAAGAATGCTTTGCTCACGCTGCAGAAAAACGGTGTAAAGCTGTTCCTTGCTACGGGCAGGCCTCCCTGCCTTGTTCCGCAGTTTCCCGGGTTTTCGTTTGACGGCGTGCTTTCTTATAACGGCGGTTTCTCCTACTCGGGGGACAAAGTGATCTACCAAAATCCGATTCCCGAAGAAGATGTGAGACGGGTGGTGGAGAACGCGAAGAAAGAAGGCCACGAGGCGCTTCTCGCAACCGAGGATATCTACGGCTCTTCCGCATATGAACAGGTGCTGGAAGACTACATGATGTTTGCGGGAGAGGGATGCCATCCGACCGATCAATTTGAAAGTCTGATGAAGCGGAACATCTACCAGATCATGGTCGGTGTCACGGCGGATAAGGATGAGCAGATACTGGAAGGAACAAGCAGCATAAAGGCCGTCAGATGGTGGGACCGCGCGGTGGACATCATCCCCAAAAATTCGGGGAAGGCGACTGCTATCGAGAAGATTCTGGAGTACTACGGCTTTTCGAGAGAAGAGAGCATAGCCTTCGGGGACGGCGGAAACGACCTGGAGATGATCGAATACGCCGGGACCGGGGTGGCTATGGGAAACGGAGTCGACGAGGTGAAGGCCGCGGCCGATTATGTGACGGATACATGCATGGATGACGGCGTGGTGACGGCGCTGAGGCATTTTGGTTTGCTGTAAATGAGACAATCGCCGCGGTTGGGAACATTGGCCCGCGGTGAACGAGAGGACCTGAAACGATTGAAAAAAGCTGTATTTTTTGACATTGACAACACGATTTGGAACGCGAAAAATGAGATCCCCGAGAGCACCATCACCGCAATCAGGGAACTTCGGAAAAACGGTCACTATGCCTTCCTCTGTTCCGGCAGGACCAGAGCCTACATCCGCCATCCCGCCCTTCTGGGCATAGGCTTTGACGGAATCGTGGCGGGCTGCGGGACGAGCGTGGAATATCAGGGTGAAACCATATTTCTCAAGGAGATCGAGAAAGAGCTTGCGTTACTCACAGTCGAGACTGTCCGCAAATATGGCTTTCGCCCGATCCTGGAAGGACGGAAATATCTGTACATGGATATGGAAGAGTTTGCCGATGATTTCTACGGCAGAAAACTTGCCACCGACATGGGCGAAGATCTCCGCACGATCAAGGGCGAGTGGGGCCGATGGGAGATATCGAAACTTTCCTGCGCGACGGAATCTCCGGACAGACTTAAATGCTTTGAAGAACTTTCGGATTACTATGACTATGCGATCCATAACGAATTCGTGGCGGAATTTGTCCCCAAGGGCTTCAACAAAGGGACCGGCATGCGCAAGGTGTGCGAAATGCTGGGGATCGACATCGCGGATACTTTCGCCTTTGGCGACAGTGTGAACGACCGCGAGATGATCCTTACCGCAGGCACCGGCGTGGTGATGGGAAACGGGGCGCCTGCTATGAAGGAGATCGCGGACTATGTGACACTTCCGATGATGGAAGGCGGCATATATCATGCATGCAGGGAGTTGGGGCTGATATGAGATGGGCAATCAAGTCAGATCAGAATAAATTGAGCCGGATTATGGCTATTATAAGCAGTGCTCGAACTGCGAATAGAAAAAAATAAGGAACATATATATGTTATATGAAATTGTAGACGGGACAGTGACGGCCGGCGGAGAGACCGTGCTGTCCCACATTCATTTTGAGATAAAAGGGAAAGAAAAGATCGGCGTAGTGGGGCGGAACGGAGCGGGAAAAACCACGCTGCTCCGTCTGATCGCAGGCGAGCTCACCCCGGACCGGGACGACAAGAGGCAGGGGAGTGCGATACGCACGTCACGCCGCGTCACGATCGGGATGCTCACACAGACGCAGGAGAAGGACGCCCAAAAGACCATCGATGAGATTCTGATGGAATCCTGCCCTGTGGACGATCCTGCCTCAAAAGAGTATTTTGATTATCGGGCAGAGTACGATCGCATCTTTACCGGCTTCGGCTTCGCAAAAGAAGATAAGCGGAAAAAACTCTCCGACTTCTCCGGAGGCGAGCAGACAAGGATCGCACTGATCAGGCTTCTTCTGCAAAAACCGGACATTCTTCTCCTGGATGAGCCCACAAATCACCTGGATCTGAAGGCCATATCATGGCTCGAAGAATATATGAGAAGCTACGACCGTGCGGCAGTGTTCGTCTCGCACGACCGCTTCTTTCTGGACCGCGTGGTGGATGTGGTCTACGACCTGCAGGATGGCAGACTGAAAAGATACCCGGGCAGTTATTCTCACTTCAGAGAACAGAAGAGAAAAGATATCGCCGCTGCCAAAAAGGCCTGGGAGAGTCAGCAGAAAGAAGCAGCGCGGCTCGAAGAACTGATCGAAAAATTCAAACATAAACCCCGAAAAGCCGCGTTCGCAAGGTCCCGGAAAACGATCCTTGAACGTATGGAAAAGCTTCCCAAACCCGACGAGGACGATGTGCACATCTTTACCGGCGAGATCGAGCCGCTCATCCCCTCGAATAAATGGCCGCTGCAGACAAAAGACCTGCAGATCGGTTATGACAAAACGCTCCTCACCCTCTCGCTGAGAGTGCGGCGGGGGCAGAAGATCGGCATTATCGGGGATAATGGCGCAGGAAAGACAACTTTCCTGAAGACCGTCGCCGGCTTCCTTTCGCCGCTGAAGGGCGAGTGCACTCTTGGGGAGAGGACAACGATCGGATATTTCGACCAAAACTCGGCCGCCATCGAATCGGACAAGACCGTGGCAGAACATTTTCATAGCCTGTTTCCCGCACTCACGGAGAAAGAGGCCAGGCAGATCCTCGGCGCATACCTGTTTCCGGGAAGAAAGGCACAGGAAAAAGTGGACGGCCTGTCGGGCGGCGAAAAAGCAAGGCTGGTGCTGGCCGAACTGCTGAATGCGCGGCCAAACCTGCTTCTCCTCGATGAGCCCACAAATCACATGGACATTCAGGCGAAAGAGACTCTCGAATCCGCCTTCAAAACCTACACGGGCACGATCCTCTTTGTGTCCCACGACCGGTATTTTATCCGGCAGGTCGCGGATGCTATTCTTGTGTTCGAAGATGGGCGGGCCATGTATTATCCTTTCGGCTATGAGCACTATCTGGACCGCGTGCAGCGCAGCAAAGAGACCGGCGAGGGGATGACCGCGCTTTTGCGGGCCGAAGATCAGGCTTTGCTGGAAGGAATGCGGAACGTGCCTGAGAAGGAGAGGCATCGGCTGAAGGAATACAGTACCGAAGAACTGACCCACGACTGGGAATACCGGCTTGCAGCAGAAGAACATGACGCCGTAGAACGTGAATATCTGGACGCTGTCGAGAAGCTTGAGAATTTGCGGATAGATGAGTATCGCGCATGGGTGGAGAATGGTTTTGTCCCGGCGGAGGAAGGTAAAGATTTATCGGATATTGAGGTACGTCTTGTTGAGGCGGAAATAAAAGTGCTGCTGCTGGCAACGTGAGTGCCGGTGGAACACGGGGACGGTTCCTCGTTCCACCCAACTATACACAGGAATAACTCTTGTGTATTTCCGGGTGGAACGAGGAACCGTCCCCGTGTTCCACCCATTGACCCAAGAAAACAGTTGACAAATACCTCCGGAATGGTATAATCAGAGTAATCATACTGACTATCTAGGAAATGGAGGAGACATCATGGCAAAGATTTATGAAAGCGTACTCGAACTCATCGGCAACACCCCGCTTGTAGAGGTTAAGAAACTTGAAGCCGCCTATGGCCTGGAAGCAAGACTTCTGGTAAAACCGGAATACTTCAACCCCGCGGGCAGCATCAAAGACAGGATCGCTGCGGCCATGATCGCGGACGCTGAAGAAAAGGGTCTTCTCAAAGAAGGCGCAACCATCATCGAGCCCACGTCAGGAAACACCGGTATCGGACTCGCTGCCATCGCCGCAGTCAAAGGTTACAGGATCATCCTTACCATGCCCGAGACCATGAGCGTCGAACGCCGCAACATCCTTAAAGCCTATGGTGCCGAGATCGTCCTGACTGACGGAACTAAAGGAATGAAAGGCGCGATCGCCAAAGCCGAGGAACTTGCAGAGCAGATTCCGGGCAGCTTTATTCCCGCGCAGTTTGACAACCCTGCAAATCCCAAGATCCACAGAGAGACCACCGGTCCCGAGATCTGGAATGACACCGATGGAAAAGTAGACTTCTTCGTCGCAGGCGTAGGCACCGGCGGAACAGTCACCGGCGTTGGCGAATATCTCAAATCAAAGAACCCCGAAGTAAAGGTCATAGCCGTCGAGCCGAAAGCTTCACCCGTGCTTTCCGAAGGCAAGGCCGGCCCGCACAAGATCCAGGGCATCGGCGCAGGCTTTGTTCCTACCGTGCTGAACACTTCGGTTTACGATGAAGTCATCGCGGTGGATAATGAGGACGCTTTTGAAACTTCCCGCCAGCTTACCGCCAAAGAAGGAATTCTGACCGGTATTTCCTCGGGCGCTTCGCTGTGGGCGGCGATTCAGGTGGCAAAGAGGCCTGAGAATAAAGGAAAAACGATCGTCGCACTTCTTCCGGACAGCGGCGACAGGTACTATTCGACTCCGCTGTTTACGAAGTAATACAGACGCAGGAGATATTTTTAGTGGAGGCAGTATATGCGAATTTCAACAAAAGGAAGATATGCGCTCAGACTCATGTTGGACCTTGCGGCAAATAACACCGGCGAGCCGATCCGGCTTAAGGATGTGGCAAAAAGACAGGAGATATCGGACAAATATCTGGAACAGATCATCTCGGTGCTGAATAAAGCCGGCTATGTTCGCAGCATCCGGGGTCCCATGGGAGGCTATGTGCTTACAAACGCCCCTTCGGAATATACTGTCGGCATGATACTGCGCCTGACAGAGGGGTGTCTGGACCCGGTGGAATGCGCGGCCGATAAGAGTATCTGCCCGCGCGAGGACGACTGCGTCACCAGGTATGTGTGGAAAAAGCTGGCTGATGCCATAAGCGGCGTCGTCGACAACATCACGCTCGAAGATCTGCTGGATATGCAGAGGGGCGAGGCCGGAGATTACGTGATTTGACCAATGAAACGAGGAATGGAACAGGGGGACGGTTCCTCGTTCCACCCAAATATACACAGGAATTGTTACCATGTGTTTCCGGGTGGAACGAGGAACCGTCCCCCTGTTCCATTCAGGCATCGGAGAACAAGTTTCATAGAATCCCGCCGTAAAATCACATAGAGCAAGAAAAAATCCGGCACATTTGCCGGATTTTTTCTTAGTGGGCGGGATTGTGAGCCCCAACATCAATAATTGAAGGCGCCCTCGTAGCGGTTGCACCGCTCCTTGTAACGTGATTGATCCTTACAGGTGCTGCACCTGTCGCAGAACTCCTGCGAATAGCATGTAGCACACTGGCACTCTCCGCAGAGCGACCGATCATATTCAGGAGTCAGGGTGTAAGGGCGAGGACGATCAACCGCTTTGTTCTCCATAGTGACACCTCCGATCTCTTTCTTCTATTATACGCCCGCCAATTACCCCTTGCAAGCCATTTTATTTTCCACTATACTGTATAAAGTTAAACTAAAAGCTTTGAGAATAAAGGGGGACTTTTATGTGGACAGCCGACGGCTGGAAAGATTATGAAGTGCTGGATACCTCAGGAGGAGAAAAACTGGAGCGCTGGGGAGACTATCTCCTTATCAGGCCCGACCCGCAGGTCATCTGGAACACGCCCAAGAACGCCCGCGGCTGGAAACGCCCGAACGGCCACTACCACCGCAGCTCCAAAGGCGGCGGCGAATGGGAATTCTTTGATCTGCCCGAACAATGGGAGATCCACTATGATCTGTCCGCACCGGGCACAAACAGACTCACCTTTCACCTGAAACCGTTCAGCTTTAAACACACCGGACTCTTCCCCGAACAGGCAGCCAACTGGGAGTGGTTTTCCGGGCTGATCAGTAATGCAGACAGGCCTGTAAAAGTGCTCAACCTTTTCGCCTACACCGGCGGCGCGACCATCGCAGCCGCAGCGGCAGGGGCCTCGGTCACTCATGTGGACGCTTCAAAAGGTATGGTCAACTGGGCAAAAGAAAATGCCGCCTCATCGGGACTCGCCGCCGCACCCATCCGCTGGCTTGTGGATGACTGCGCTAAATTTGTGGAACGGGAGATCCGCCGCGGCAATCACTATGACGCGATCATCATGGACCCGCCATCTTACGGCAGAGGGCCTAAGGGAGAAATCTGGAAGATCGAAGACGCAATTTATCCGCTGATCTGCAGGACAGCAGAACTCTTATCCGAGCGGCCGCTGTTCTTCCTGGTCAATTCGTACACGACCGGACTGCAGCCTGCGGTGCTCACCTATATGCTCTCGACTGCGCTTAAACAATTTAAAGGAAAAGTGGTTTCCGACGAGATCGGCCTTCCGGTTAAAGAATCGGGACTTGTGCTCCCATGCGGCGCATCGGGCAGGTGGCAGACAGAGCAGTAGCAGTAAACAAAGAATGCAGAAAGAGGAACCCAAAAGGCAACAGGCAAGCGCCGTAAAATGCATAAAGCAGTGCCTCAAACATAGTTAGAAGACAAAGTAATAAATATATAGAAACAATGACACAGCTATTAAAGAAACAGGAGGATCAAGATGAAATCATACGCTGAATTAACCCGGAACGAACTGCTGAACCTCAAAGCAGAGCTCGACAGACAATTCGAAGAGATCAAAGCTCAGGGGCTCAGCCTTGACATGTCCAGAGGAAAGCCGGCCAGAGCTCAGCTTGATCTTTCCATGGGAATGATGGACGTGCTCCACGGTGACGCGGATCTTTCGTGCGAGACCGGCGTGGACTGCCGCAACTACGGCGTGATCGACGGTATCCCCGAAGCAAAACGTCTGCTCGGCGCCATGTCCGAGGTTGAGCCCGAAAACATCATTATATATGGAAACTCGAGCCTCAACGTCATGTTCGACTCGATCGCCAGATCGATGACCCACGGCGTGATGGGCCATACTCCCTGGTGCAAACTGGACAAGGTCAAATTCCTCTGCCCGGTACCCGGATACGACAGACACTTCAAGATCACCGAGTTTTTCGGAATTGAAATGATCAACATTCCCATGACGCCGGACGGACCGGACATGGACATGGTGGAAGAATATGTACAGAATGACCCGGCGGTAAAAGGCATCTGGTGCGTGCCCAAGTACTCCAACCCGCAGGGCTACACCTACTCACAGGAGACCTGCGAGCGCTTTGCCAGACTCAAACCGGCCGCTCCCGACTTCCGCATCTACTGGGACAACGCCTACAGCATCCACCATCTGTACGACTACCATCAGGACTATCTGCATGAGATTCTTGAGGAGTGCAGAGAAGTGGGAAATCCCGACATCGTATACAAGTTTACTTCGACCTCCAAGGTAAGCTTCCCGGGTTCCGGCATCGCAGCGGTGGCGGCATCGCAGGCAAACCTGGACGATTTCCGCAAATATATGCGTATTCAGACGATCGGACACGACAAGCTGAATCAGCTTCGCCATGTTCGCTTCTTCAAAAATCTGGACGGTCTTCATGAGCACATGAGAAAACATGCCGCGATCATCCGCCCGAAATTTGAGCTGGTGGAGAATACTTTGGACAGGGAACTTACCGGCCTTGGAATCGGCGAGTGGACTAAGCCGTACGGCGGCTACTTCATCTCGTTCGACTCGATGGACGGCTGCGCGAAGCGCATCGTATTTCTGGCAAAAGAGGCAGGAGTGGTAATGACGCATGCCGGCGCCACTTTCCCGTACGGCAAGGACCCGCGCGACCGCAACATTCGTATCGCGCCGACGTTCCCGACACTCGAAGAGCTGGAAAAAGCAGTGAATGTCTTTGTAGTTTGCGTAAAGAAAGCCAGTGTAGAAAAGCTTCTGGGAAAAAAGGACGCATAAATAAAAATGAGAATAGGAAAAAAAATCGCACTTACCCTGCTGGCCCTTCTGGTTGTATTGATGACGATGGGCTACCTGGCCGGGCGGTCGTTTTTTAGAGAGCATTATTTTCCCGGCACGGAGATCAACGGCCGGGATTGCTCCTTTATGACGGTGAGTGAGGTAGAAGACATCTTTGACAGAGAGGCGCGTACCTATGCGCTTGCCGTTGACACGATGAACAACGGGCGCGAGGCCGTGACCGCCGAAGATGTGGGTATGAGGTATGCCTCGGATGGTTCTTCCGGGCGTTTCCTCGATGCTCAGGATCTGGATTACTGGTTCCTTCATCTGACGGACAAAAAGGAACTGAACGTGGAAAATCGCGGAATCACCGTGTCCTACAGCATGATCGAGCAGAAAGTGGACAGCCTCTACTGCATGCAGCCCGAGAACATCACTTACCCCTCCGACGCCTACATCAAAAACGAGGGCAACGATGTGTTCTCCGTGGTGCCCGAGGTGGAAGGAAACGCTTTGGACCGCGAAAAAGTGATCCGGGTGATCCGCGACGCCGTCGAAAACCGCGTGGACTCTGTGAACCTCGAGACAGAAGGCTGCTATCTGAAACCGGCGGTCTACTCGGACAGCCCCTCCATTACCACAAGCCTCGAGAGACTCGCGAATTTTAAAGAAGCACTGATCACCTACGACTTTGTGGAGTCGGTCGAGCGTCTCGACTGGAGCACGATCAGAAGCTGGCTGACCACGGACGAAGAGGGCTATGTCATCCTGGATCCCGAAAAGGTGAAAGAGTTCGTACACGGCCTGGCCGAGAAGTACAATACTTTTGGCGGCGAACGTGATTTTCTCACCTACGATAACCGGATCATCACGATATCGGGAGGAGATTACGGCTGGGTGATCGATGAGCTGAAGGAGTCGCAGGCACTCACCCATGCACTGGAAGAAGGCACCGTCGATGTGCGGGAGCCGGTGTATGCGTACGAAGCTGCAAGCCGGAGCGGAGTCAGCGACATCGGAATGACTTACATCGAGATCGATCTGATGAACCTGCGGCTGGTCTTTTACCGTGACGGTCATCCCGTGGTGGATACAGGGATCGAGAGCGGGTACTCGCACTACTCAGGTGTGCCGGCACCCTTTGGGGTGTATGTACTTACCGCAAAAAAATCGCCCGCGGAGGTCGTGGAGAACGGAGAGATCCGCGGCGTCGATTATCTTCTTGAATTTGACTACGGCGTTCCTATCACAGAAGCACCGTGGCGGGGGGAACTTGACGGAGAGATCTACATTCCGGAAGAAACCGGCGGCGGCATAAAGCTGCCGTATGACGCAATGGCAACACTCTACAATCAGGCGGAAGAGGGAATTCCCGTTGTGATCTATGACAAATGACGCTTGTGTCCGGCCTTATTATGATGGGCGGGACACCGGAAAGGAATAAATGGTGATAATATGAATATTGTGGTACTGGCCGGAGGAACCAGCACAGAAAGAGCAATTTCGATCATTTCAGGTACAGAGATATGCAAAGCGCTGAGAAGCAAGGGCGAGAGAGCGATCCTCGTCGATATCTTCTGCGGCGTCCCGGAGTATGATCCCGAAGATGTCTTCCCTGAGCAGTACGATGTGGCGGCTGCCTCACAGCTGATGCGCAGCTACGATGACAGGATCGGACAGATGAAAAAAGAGCGCAGGTCGTTTTTCGGCCCGCACGTGCTTGAACTGTGCGAAAAAGCCGACATCGTTTTTCTGGGCCTTCACGGCGCCAACGGCGAGGACGGCAAGGTGCAGGCGGCTTTCGACCTTATGGGCATCCGCTACACCGGAACCGGTTATCTGAGCAGCGCCATGGCCATGGACAAGGGCATAACCAAGCAGATGTTCAGGATGAACGGTGTTCCGACCCCGAAGGGCTGTACCATGCAGCATAATGCCATCGTGAAAGACATCGCCAAGCTGGGACTCTCGTTCCCGGTGGTGGTCAAGACCTGCTGCGGCGGCTCGAGCGTGGGCGTTTATATCGTAAAAGATCAGGAAGAATATGAGAGAGCGCTCAAGGCAGCTTTCACCTACGAGGGTGAAGTGGTGGTCGAGGAGTACATTGACGGCAGGGAATTTTCGGTTGCGGTCGTGGACGGAAAAGCCTACCCGGTCATCGAGATTCAGCCGCTCACCGGCTTTTACGACTACACCAACAAGTACAAACCGGGCTCGACCATCGAGACCTGCCCGGCGCAGATCCCGGCGGAGCTGACCAAGAAGATGCAGCAGATCGCCGAGGCGGGGGCCGTTGCTCTTCAGATGGAAGGGTACAGCCGTTACGACTTTATCATGAAGGACAACGGGGATATGTATTGCCTTGAGGCGAACACACTTCCCGGCATGACCCCGACCAGCCTGATCCCACAGGAGGCGGCTGTGCTGGGCATGACATTCGCGGATCTTTGCATGGAGCTGATCAGAGTTTCCATGAAAAAATATGAAGTCTGCGAATAAAAAGAACAGATACGAATACAAGAGGAAAATCAGGATATGATGAAAAATCTTACTATAGAAAATATCACAAAGGTCACGGGCGGCAAATATTATGGCAGCGACGATATCATCGATATCGAAGTGACCGCCATCACCACGGACAGCCGCGAGGCCGTTCCGGGATGTCTTTTTGTGCCGATCGTCGGCGAGAGAGTGGACGGGCACCGCTTTATCCCGCAGGTGCTGGAGGCAGGAGCGCTCGTCGTGCTTACCGAAAAAGACCCGGCCGAGACCGAGAAGCCGTGCATCCACGTGGAATCGTCCCTGCAGGCGGTGAAGGACATCGCAGCCTTCTACCTGGAGCAGCTGGACATTCCGGTGGTCGGCGTCACCGGCTCTGTCGGAAAGACCAGCACCAAGGAAGCCATCGCGGCGGTCCTCAGCGAAAAATACAACACGCTGAAGACACTCGGCAACTTCAACAACGAGCTGGGACTTCCGCTCACCATCTTCCGCCTGAGGGAGGAGCATGAGATCGCGGTGCTCGAGATGGGCATCAGCAATTTTGGCGAGATGAGCAGGCTGGCCGCCATCGCCAGACCGGATACCGGCGTGATCACAAACATCGGCAAAGCACATCTGGAATTCCTGGGCGACAGGGACGGTGTGTTCCGCGCAAAGACCGAGATGATCAATTATATTCAGCCCGACGGGCGTGTCGTCGTGAACGGCGATGACGACAAACTGATCCATGTACAGGGCCAGAGAGGAATCGAGCCGGTGTTCTTCGGCCTCGATCCTTCGCAGGATGTGTACGCGGACGGGATAGAGAGCCACGGGCTTCGCGGCACCGACTGTGTGATCCACATCGGAGACGAGAGCTTTAAGGTGCACATTCCGATCCCCGGAAAGCACATGGTATACAATGCACTTGCCGCGGCAGCAGTGGGCCGTATCTATGGCCTTTCGGACGACGAGATCACAAGAGGCATCGGCAATCTGGAGTCGATGCGCGGGCGTTTTCGCATGATCGAGACCGCCGATTATCTGGTCGTGGACGATTCGTACAACGCAAGCCCCGCTTCGATGAAGGCCTCCATGGATATCATGAAAGACGCGGACGGCCGCAAAGTTGCGGTGCTCGGCGACATGGGCGAGCTGGGCAAGGACGAAAAAGAGATGCACCGCGAGGTCGGGCGCTACGCTTCGAGCAGCGGCATAGACCTGCTGATCTGCACCGGAACGCTGAGCCGTGAGATGGCCGAGGCGGCGCTTGCATGCAGGGACAACCCCACCATGGTAGTCGTGTGGGAGCCCGACCGCGAGAGCCTTCTTGCGCATATCGAAGACTATCTGAAGAAGGGCGATACCGTGCTGGTGAAGGCTTCGCACTTCATGCATTTTGAGCAGGTGGTGGATCTGCTGACAGGGGTATAACCGAAAAACTTTCTTGCAACTTCGGTACCCCTATGTTATTATCATTGCGGTATTCGCGACGAGCCTAATATAAGAAAGAAGGTGAAGCTATGGTTGAACTTGATCAGTTCAAGTCTGTTCTTGCAACGTATACCGAACCATTAGTGGAAGTGAGGGATTCACTTTGACCTCGCTAACAAA
>CAMNGN010000050.1 GCA_946538475.1 uncultured Blautia sp. | reverse complement strand
TTCGACAAAACCTGACAAAATATCTGAAAACTTCCCATGGACAAGCCTAAATGTCAGAGTTATAATCTTGCTATCAACCACCGAAGGAGGCACTTTCTTGATCCCTGCTTTCATTATGCTGCTGACTGCTGCGACAGCCATGTGTATGGACCTTGCAGCAGGTAAAGTCAGCAATCAGCTTATTTTAATTTCTGCTGCGGCAGGTCTTTTATGGCAGCTTACCTGCGGTGGACCAAAAGCCGCAGCAGAAGGCCTGGCAGGCATGCTCACCGCGTTTATTGTGCTTTTCATCCTCTTCGTTTTTCGAATGCTCGGAGCGGGTGACATCAAACTGTTCTGCGCACTTGGTACTGTTCTCGGCCCGTCAGGTATACTCAGGTGCATCGCTTTTTCTCTTTTTTTCGGCGCAGTCATCGCCATCCCCCTCATGATCATCAGGGGAATTCCCATCGAAAGATTAACATACTTCATCACATATATCCGCGGATTGGCGTACAGCAAAGATTTTCGGCCGTACAGATGCGGCGGGCTCGAACGCCCCGAAAACTTTCATTTTACCATACCGATATTTATGAGCGCGATCTTAATGATCGTTTTGAAACAAGTACCGGCGTACTGATGCTGCCGGAAAAAAGGAGATGCTATATGAAAAAGGAAATATTTGCCATCTGTGACCCTGACAAAGAGTACGCGGAAAATTTTGCCGGATACATGATACAAAGAAAAATGGTTCCTTTTGATATTACCGCCTTCACATCGACCCGCACGCTGCTCGAATTTGGGGACGGCAGGAAGATCGATCTGCTCCTGATATCCCCCGAGATGCTCACCCGCGAGGTCAGGGAGCTTTCTTTCGGCACGCTGGTGCTGCTGACGGACGGAGATTCCTGTCCGGGGGAAGAAGAATATCCCTGCGTGAACAAGTATCAGTCATGCCCCGAAGTGATCAGGCGCACGATGGAACATTACAACGGGGAGGATAAAAAAGGGGAGAGGAGCAGCACCGTAAAAAAGAAGGCGGAGATACTGGGAGTGTATTCCCCCGTCAATCGCTGCGGCAAGACGGTCTTTGCGCTTTCTCTCGCGCAGATACTGGGCAGGACGGTCAGGAGTCTGTATATCAATCTGGAATCGTATTCCGGGTTTGAATCTCTGTTCGGCAGAAAATTTGAGAGGACGGTCACCGACCTGCTGTACTATTCCGGACAGGAAGAAGGACAGAACGGAAGCAGTCTGGTGAGAAGAGCGGCGGGGATCATCGAGAAGGCAGGACGTTTTGATTTTATTCCCCCCGCATCCCTGCCCTGGGACATACGCGGCGCATCACTGCAGGAAATATGCACACTTCTCACGTCACTTGCGGAGGACAGCGAATATGAGTGTCTGATCCTTGATATAGGGAGTGAAGTGGAGGATGTTCTGCGCGTGCTCGAAAAATGTACACGGATATATATGCCGGTCGCCTCCGACAGGATATCCCTTGCCAAAATGGCGCAGTTTGAGACGGCTGCGGAGAGCTGGGCAAACGAAGACATCATGAGCAGAGTGGTCAAGGTGAAGCCGCCCTGCGCCATTCCGGAAGGCTCCGGGCAGGCTTTCGTCGAGCAGCTGGAGTATGGGGAATCCGGCCTGTATGTGAAGCGGCTGCTTGAGCGATGAGTATATGAGTAGTTGGGGACGTTTTTCAATGACTCATTTTTGCAGGCAAAAATGAGTCATTGAGAAACGTCCCCAACTACTCATTGAGAATTTTTTTATTGACAAGGGTCATGGGAAGGAGTATGATGAAGTAAAAAGCCGAAACGTTTCGGTTTCAACCGGGATTTATTATTAAGGAGGAAAAGATCATGCCACTTGTCACTTCAAAAGAGATGCTTCTGAATGCTCAGAAAGGCGGTTACGCAGTAGGCGCGTTTAACGCGGAAAACATGGAGATGGTCAAAGCGATCATCGGGGCAGCGGAGGAACTGAAAGCTCCGGTTATGATCCAGACTACCCCCTCTACAATAAAATACGGAACACTGGCAACATATGCTGCGATCGTTGCGGCAGAAGCAGCCAAAGCAACGGTTCCTGTATGCCTGCATCTTGATCATGGCAGCAGCTTCGAACTCGCCATTCAGGCACTCAAAGCGGGCTACACATCGGTCATGATCGACGGCTCCAAGCTTCCTTTCGAGGAGAACATCGAAGTCACAAAACGTGTGGCTGATGCCGCGGCTGCCATCGACATTCCCTGCGAAGCCGAGCTCGGCAAAGTAGGCGGAAAAGAAGACGACCTGGTAGCTGAGGCGGATACCAACACCGATCCTCAGGAAGCAAAAGAATTTGTGGAACGCACCGGCATCACTTCTCTCGCTGTTGCGATCGGTACCGCCCATGGCTTCTACGTAGGTACTCCGGTCCTCGACAAAGAGAGACTCAGCGAGATCCGCAAAGTGGTCGACATTCCGCTTGTCCTTCACGGCGCTTCCGGCCTGACCGATCAGGACGTCATGGACTGCGTGAGCAGAGGAATCTGCAAAGTGAATTTTGCGACAGAGCTTCGCGCCGCATATACAAAAGCTGTCCGCGAACTGCTTGCCGCAGACGAAAAAGCATTCGATCCCAAGGCATACGGCAAAGCCGGAATTGCTGCAGTGAAAGAGCTTGTCAAATCCAGAATGAAAGTTTGCGGATGCGACGGCAAGGCCTGAGCCGGCAGAGAATATTGTCATATAGACTTTGGACCGCCGCCGACCGCGACGCAGTGTGGAGGTAATAAGATGGCGGCAACGATGAAAGACATCGCCCGGGAGACAGGCCTTGGGCTTGCGACGATTTCTTCCTATCTAAATGGAGGAAACGTACGGGAGAAAAACAGGATAAAAATAGAACAGGCGATCAAAGAGCTTCATTACGAAGTGAATGAAGTTGCGAGAGGACTCAGAACCGCAGCGACCCGCACGATAGGTGTGGTGATCCCCGAGCTGAACAGTGTATTCTGTTCCGAGATCATCACCGGAATGGAGGATATCCTTCGTGCCAACGGCTATGCGACCATCGTGTGCGATTGCAGAAGCGATGCGGCGCTCGAGAAAGAAGCGATCGATTTTCTGGTCAGGAAACGAGTGGACGGTCTGGTCATTATGCCGACGGAAAGAGAGGGAAAAAACCTGAATGCTTTTTTGCAGGCGGGAAAACCTCTGATCCTGATCGACAGAGAAATACAGGGATTTGACTGTGATTCGGTTTTGACGGACAATCGAAAAGCTGCCTTTGATGCCGTGAGTTATCTGATCGGCAAAGGCCATACAGACATCGGCGTTATCGGCGGCCCGCGGAACGTTTTTACGTCCCGGGAAAGACTGGACGGCTATGCCGAGGCACACAGAAAAGCCGGGATCGCGGTTCAGGAGTCGCTGATCGTCCACGGAGATTATACCATCAGGAGCGGCGTAAAGGGGATTCAGAGACTGGTAAAACTTAATCCTCACATGACGGCCGTGTTTGTGACGAACTATGAGATGACGATGGGGGCTGTGATCGCACTCAACGAGCTTGGGATCCGCATTCACGACGATCTCTCGCTTGTCGGGTTTGACAATCTGGAGTTTGCCAGAGCATGCTCTCCGGCGCTGACCATTGTCGCACAGCCGACGACAAAGATCGGAGAAGAGGTTGCCGGTCTCATGCTGAAGAGAGTCGGAGAGCCCGAGGGAAGCAGGATACACATACGGCTCGAGACGGAGCTGATCAAAGGTAATTCGGTCAGCGAACGGAAGGCAGACAGCAACAGATAATTCCCATTCGGAGTCGTGAGTTTCGATGGAGATAAAGATGGAAAAAACGTATTTACTGGGAATAGATATCGGCACAAGCGCTTGCAAGGTTGCCGTGTTTGACAGAGAGGGAAACGTGGTCCGGGCAGGAACCGGCGATTATGCGGTTTATTATCCGCACCCCGGCTGGGCCGAGCAGGACCCGGATGAATGGTGGAGAGCGATCTGCGGCGCGGTAAAAAAAGTCCTCGCCGAGGGCGAGATCCTTCCGGGGCAGATCGCCGGCGTTTCGATCGACGGACAGAGCTGGTCCGCCATAGCGATCGACAAGGACGGAAATGTCCTCACACGGACCCCCATCTGGATGGATACAAGAGCACAGTCCATCTGCGACAGACTCAACCGTGAAATAGGAGCAGAGAAGATCTTCGAAATATCGGGCAATTCTCTTCAGCCCTCCTACACCACGGCCAAAGTGCTCTGGTACAAAGAAAACCTTCCGGAGGTTTACAGCCGGATCGATAAGATACTTCAGTCAAACAGCTTTATCGCGTACCGTCTGACGGGAGAGGTCAGCCAGGATATTTCGCAGGGCTACGGGCTGCATTTCTTTGATATGAAGAAAGGCACCTGGGACAAGGACATGTGCCGCGAAATGGGACTGCCCATCGACTTCTTCCCCGAAATAGTACCCAGTGACCGGATAGTCGGGACAGTGACCGCCGGGGCGGCCGGGCAGATCGGCCTTCTTGCGGGAACTCCGGTCGTGGCGGGCGGACTCGACGCGAGCTGCGGAACACTCGGAGCCGGGGTGGTTCATCCCGGTGAGACGCAGGAGCAGGGCGGACAGGCGGGCGGCATGAGTATCTGCATGGATACCTATAAGGCCGACCCGAGGCTTATCCTCGGATACCATGTGGTTCCGGGACTCTGGCTTCTGCAGGGCGGCACGACAGGCGGCGGCGGTGTGATGCGCTGGTTTGAGCATGAGTTTGCGGATTATGAGCGGAGCATTCAGGAGACGACCGGCATTTCTTCTCTCAATCAGCTGAATGTGATCGCGGAGAAGGTTCCCGCCGGATGCGAAGGCCTGATCTTCCTGCCATACATGGCGGGGGAGAGATCGCCTATCTGGAATCCCGCAGCCAAAGGTGTCTTCTACGGACTCGATTTTTCCAAGACAAAGGGACACATGGTGAGAGCCTGCATGGAAGGTGTGGCGCTTTCGCTCAGGCATAACCTGGAGACGGCAAAAGAAGCCGGGGCAGAGGTGAATGTGCTTAGAGCCATGGGCGGTTCGGCCAACTCACGTCTGTGGACACAGATCAAAGCGGACATGACCGGAAAACCCATCATCGTTCCTTCGTCCGACACGGCAACGACTCTGGGCGCCGCGATGCTGGCAGGTGTGGCCGTCGGAATGTACAGGGATTATGAAGAGGCGGTAAGCCTTACCGTAAAAGAGACAAGACGCCACGAGCCCGATCCCGAAAAGAAAGAAATCTACGACCGTGTGTACGGCAGATATATAGAACTGTATGAGAGCCTGAAAGGTATGATGAAATGATCATACAGCTTTCAGTCAGCGAAAGAAATGAGTTTAAACTGTTCCAAAAACAGATAAAACGAACATGATCAGGAGGTTGGTAACAATGAAAGCAGCAGTTGTTGTAGCGAACGAAGATGTACAATATCAGGAAATCCCGGAACCTGAGGTAAAAAAAGGCTGGGTCAAGATCAAAGTCAAAGCCTCGGGCATCTGCGGATCCGATGTGCCCAGAGTACTCCACAACGGAGTGCATTTTTATCCGATCGTTCTCGGACACGAGTTCTCGGGTGATGTGGTAGAAGTCGGTGAAGGCGTGACAAAAGTTAAAGTGGGCGACCGTGTGTCCGGTGCTCCGCTCATCCCGTGCATGAAATGTGACGACTGCCAGAAGGGCAACTTCTCGCTCTGCAAGCATTACAGCTTCATCGGTTCCCGCGAGAACGGAAGCAACGCGGACTATGTGGTGATCCCGGAGCAGAACGCGGTTCCGTTCGATCCCTCCATTCCTTACGAGCAGGGCGCTATGTTTGAGCCCTCCACCGTTGCACTGCACGGACTGCTGCAGAACGATTATCAGGGCGGACGCTGCGTGGCTATCCTCGGCGGAGGAACCATCGGCATGTTCACCATGCAGTGGGCTAAGATCTTCGGCTCAAAGAAAGTGGTCGTTTTTGATATCAGCGACGCAAGACTCGAGCTGGCCATGAGACTCGGCGCGGATGCGGCGATCAACACCAAAAAGGAAGGCTTTATGGAAGAAGCCATGAAGCTTACGGACGGCAAAGGATTTGAATTCGTGTTTGAGACCGCAGGCCAGGTTCCGACCATGCAGATGGCTTTCGAGCTGGCATCCAACAAAGCTCATGTCTGCTTTATCGGTACCCCCCACGTGGATCTTTCCTTCACACCAAAGATGTGGGAGAACATGAACAGAAAAGAATTCAAGCTGACCGGTTCCTGGATGTCCTACAGCGCACCGTTCCCGGGAAAAGAATGGGACCTTACCGCTCATTATTTTGCTACCGGACAGCTTAAATTCGATCCGGCATTCATCTTCAAAAAGATGCCGATGGAGAGGGCTGCCGAGGCATTCGATCTCTACAAAGTGCCGGGTCAGGTACAGGGAAAAATACTGCTGATGAACGAAGAGGCGTAAAACATGATACTTACAGTAACCGCTAATGCCGCGATCGATAAAAGATATGTTCTGGAACGCTTTGGCGTGGGGAATGTAAACCGGGTAAAGTCCTGCCAGGCTAACGCCGGCGGTAAAGGCATCAATGTCGCCCGTGTGGCTTCGATCGTCGGAGAAAAAATGACAGCCACCGGTTTTCTGGGCGGACATGCGGGCAAATTCATCTCCGAAAGAGTGGAAGCCCGGGGCATCAAAAGCGATTTCGTGTGGTGCGACGGAGAAAGCCGGACCTGTATCAATATTTATGATGAAGTAAAGGGAGAACAGACAGAGTTTCTGGAGCCCGGCTTCGAAGTGACAAAGGAAGACTGCAAAGCGCTGGTCGACAAGTTTGCCTCTATCCTTCCGGACTGCAAAGTCGTGACGATCTCCGGAAGTACACCGAAAGGCGCGGGACCGGAACTGTACAAGGACCTGATCACGCTTGCGGAAGAGGCTGACAAGCCTGTGATCCTCGACACTTCGGGAAAACTTCTGGAAGAGTGCCTTGCATCGAGGCCCACGATGATCAAACCGAACATCGATGAGATCAGAGCCCTGACAGGGCGTCCGATGAACACCCGCGAGTCGATCCTTGCTGCGGCAAAGGATCTGCACCATGAAGGTATCCGCATCGTCGTCATCTCGCTCGGCGCCGACGGTTCGCTGGTGTCGTGCGACGAGGGTGTGTTTAACGTTAAAGTACCGAAGATCGATGCGGTGAATACGGTGGGATGCGGCGATTCCATGATCGCGGGCTTTGCCGTGGGAATCTCGAGAGGACTTCCCATCGAAGAGACGATCAGACTGGCAAGCGCTGTTTCCGCTGCAAATGCCATGAGAATGGAGACGGGATTTGTGGTGATGGACGATGTGAACGCCCTTTTGCCGCAGATCGACATCAAAAAGATACGCTAAAAGATCCTTCGCCCTCCCACAGGAGCGCATGCCGGCATGACATGTGCTCCTGCGGAAAAGCGTGAAGCAGAGCAAAACAATTGTCCCCGACAGTTAAAACTGTGCCTGCGGTACAAAAACGAACCGGATTTTTTCTTTGTCCGGACCCTGTATGGTGAAGTATTTCACCTCATACCCGGGAACATGAGAATCATGTATCTCGTCGTTCAGCGTGTTCAGATCGCGGGAGCAGACGAAATCGTACGCACCGTCGATATCATTCACATCGACCGCAAAGTGATCGATCGCCCCGTCCTGTGCGCAGGCGTTTTCGTCCTCACGGAGTTCGAGCAGCAGATTGCCCAGCCTGAGAAGGTTGACGAGACTGCCGGTTTCGGGGTCCTGCGCGGTGTGAACGACATCAAATCCGAGCTCTGTGTAGAAGATGAGAGATTCGGTCATATCACGGGTGGGGATTCCGATGTGCCGGAGTCCGGTTGCAAAGTCGGTCATTCGCATTATTATCGCCTCTTTTCTGTTGTGATACCGGAAGTCCGAAGGGCAGCGCCCCGATCGGGGGATTCCGGGACTGTCACAATCATAACACAAAAGCGGATACAAGTCAGTGGTAAACTTTGATATTTGATTCACAAACTTTGCGAAATTTGACGATTCAGGCAAGCATATTTAACAAAAGTAGTTGACAAATATCCGGCCTTGTAGGATAATGTCATATAGTGAAACGTTTCGTTTTGGCTTCGCTTTGACGACTTTTCACAATTCCCGGATCACCGAAAAGAGCTTGCCGGGGGACAATATATTCAGCGGGAGGTAAGAACTTGGAAAACATCAAACAAAACCCAATCGTTAAGAAACTGGGATTTAACCGGATCATCCTGTTCTGCATACTGGTACTTCTCTATGCGGCATTTTCGGCTATCATCCCCGGCTTCGCGGGAATGGCTCGTATCATGAGCATTCTGAACTATGTATATTTCCTGGGCTTTCTGGCCCTCGGCGTAACCTTCGTCATCGCGACGGGCGGCATCGACTTCTCCATCGGACCGGTCATGTTCTGCTGCGCACTTATGGCAGGCTACTCACTGAACACCTACAAGATCCCGGTCGCTGCCGCTCTTATCATGAGCATCGTGATCGGTTTCTGCTTCGGCCTCTTCAACGGATGGCTGGTCGCTTTTGTCGGTGTTCCCCCGTTTATTGTTTCTATGGCATCCATGAATATTGCAAAGGGTCTCGGATCGGTCTTCACCAAGACACAGTCGGTCAGCTGGCCGCAGGCAAACGATCCCGACGGACGCGGATGGTTCCGCAGCCTTGTCAAGGTAGGAAACGTTCCCACAGGTCTGATCATCTTTGCGATCTTTGTAGTAATCCTGTTCATCCTGATGAACAACACCAAGCCGGGCAGATATATCCTTTCTCTCGGCAGCAACAAAGAAGCTGTCCGCCTGTCGGGCGTTAATGTCCGTAAATGGCAGATGCTTGCATACGTGATCTGCGGAACACTCGTAGGTATCGCGGCAATCTTCTTCGTCAGTGCCTATACGACGGTTCAGCCGGGCCTTGGCGATACATATAACAACGAAGCAATCGCTTCCTGCGTCATGGGCGGAACTTCCATGGCAGGCGGTCTCGCTTCCATAGGCGGAACCGTGATCGGCGTCTTCGTCATCTCGCTCCTTCAGGAGGGCATCATGGCTCTTCGTATGACAAAGGAAGTGCAGATGATCATCACCGGTCTTATCGTTATCGTATTCGTGTACGCTGACGTTTCGGCCAGACGCCGTAAAAACTGACGAAAGGAGAAGGAAAAATGGGCGAAGTTATTTTAACAATGAAAGGCATCGACAAATCCTTCCCCGGCGTTCATGCTCTGGACCATGTCGATCTTGAGCTCAGAAAAGGCGAAGTACACGCTCTGATGGGCGAGAACGGTGCAGGTAAATCCACACTGATGAAGGTCCTTACCGGTATCTATACCAAGGACTCCGGCACCATCACTTTTGAAGGAAAAGAAGTCGAATTTCACAATACACACGAGGCACAGGAAGCCGGTATCGTCATCGTTCACCAGGAGCTGAACATGGTCGGCGACCTTACCGTTGCACAGAACATTTTCATCGGCCGTGAGTTCAAAAAAGGCATCATGATCGATGACAAAAAGATGATCGCGGAATCCCGCAAGCTGTTCGATGAACTTCATATCGACATCGATCCGCGCGCAAAGATGAGCGATCTGACCGTAGGTAAGCAGCAGATGTGCGAGATCGCGAAAGCAATCTCTCACAAAGCAAAGGTCATTATCTTCGATGAGCCTTCCGCAGCTCTTACCGAAAAGGAGATCGAGGACCTGTTCGTCATCATCCGCGACCTTCGTAAGCAGAACCTGGGTATCATCTACATCTCTCATCGTATGGACGAGATCAAAGTGATCACCGACCGTGTTACGGTCATGCGAGACGGCGGTTATGTCGGAACACTGATCACCGCTGAGTGTACAAAGGAAGACATCATCAACATGATGGTCGGCCGTGTCATTTACGAAGATCCGAAGACGCACAGCATGGTTCCCGAAGGAGCACCTGTCGTACTTAAGGTGGAGCACCTTAACGCAGGCAAGATGGTACAGGATGTCAGCTTCGAGCTTCACAAAGGCGAGATCCTCGGCTTCTCCGGACTGATGGGTGCGGGCCGTACCGAGACCGCAAGAGCACTGTTCGGCGCAGATCCCAAGACCGGCGGCGACATTTACATCAACGGACAGAAAGTTACCATCAATTCTCCGGAAGACGCGGTTAAGCACGGTATCGGATATCTTTCCGAGGACCGCAAGCGTTACGGTATCGTCGTGCAGAAGACCATCACCGAGAACTCGACGATGGCTACTCTGGATAAATATACCACAGGTCTGTTTATCAACAAGGCCGAAGAGAAAAAGGTTGCCGAGCAGTATATCAAAGAGCTTGCAACCAAGACCCCAAGTGCAGATGAACTGGTGGTTAACCTTTCGGGCGGCAATCAGCAGAAGGTCGTCATCGCGAAATGGCTGGTTCGTAACTGTGATATCCTTATTTTTGACGAGCCGACAAGAGGTATCGACGTCGGTGCCAAGAACGAGATATACAAGCTGATGAACCGTCTGGCGGCGGAAGGCAAATCCATCATCATGATCTCGTCCGAAATGACAGAGATCCTCCGAATGAGCGACCGTATCGTTGTCATGTGCGAAGGCAAGAAGACCGGTGAGATCCGTATCGAAGATGCCACACAGGAAGCGATCATGGACAAAGCTACTCGGGACATCAAATAGGGGGTTAAAAGATGACGAAGAAAAAATCAATTTTTACTCAGGAAGTAATCGTTGGAATCGTTCTGGTCGCCCTGTATTTGCTGTTCAGGACCATCAGTGCCGATTTCGGTAAGTACACTACTTTCCTGAGCATGATGGATATCTCTTACTATTATGCACTTATGGCCATCGGTGTGGCGTTCCCGCTCATCACGGGCGGTGTCGATCTTTCGATCGGTACAGGAATGATCTGCTACGCTCTGGCAGGCGGTTTCCTTATCCGCCAGTATGGCTGCCCGACAGGTCTGGCTATGCTGATCTCCATCCTTTTCGGCGTGGCTATCGGTCTTGCCAACGGCATATTTATTTCCCTTATGGGACTGCCGCCTTTCCTGGCAACGCTGTGTACCTGTATGATCACCAGAGGTCTGGGCTCTGTTGTTACCGGTTCCTTCGCGGTTCCGTGGCCGACAGCAAAGCAGGACAACGGCTGGTTCCACTCCATCTTCAAGATCACTCTTGAGAACAAGACCAAGCTTCCGCTCGGACTTGTGTGGATCATCCTTCTGATGCTTGTCATGCAGTTTGTGCTTGCGCATACAAAATTCGGCCGTTATACGATCGCCATCGGATCGAACAAAGAGGCGGCTATGCTTTCCGGTATCAATGTCAAGTTTTACCACATCATGGTCTATGTGGTCAGCGGTCTGTTCGCCGGCCTTGCATCCATCGCGTATGCCGCGGTTATCAAGACCGTTCAGCCGGGTACCGGCGCAGGTATGGAGCTTGATGCCATCGGCGGCGCCATCGTCGGCGGTGTATCGGCATCGGGCGGATACGGAACGATTTACGGAACCGTGATCGGCGCTTACGTCATCATCTTCCTTAAACAGGGTCTTCCGTACATCGGATTCAACGCAAACATGCAGCAGATCATCACCGGCTTCGTTCTGATCGGTGCTGTTGCGATCGATATCGTTAAGAGAAAAGTGATCAAATAAGTCATTTTTCCCATCATTTTCTATCAGGAAAATCACCCCAAGGAGGGGGATTTTATAAAGGGACTCCTAAAAGGAAGGACTCCCGGTTACCATTCATTCATAAAAGGAGGAAACAGGGAATGAAGAAAAAAGTTTTAGCAGCTCTTATTTCTGCAGCAATGGTAGCAAGCCTCGGCGCAGCTCCGGCATTTGCCGAGAACCTTTCTGACACAACAGAGGGTATCGCACAGTTCGACGGCCTTACCGCAAACGAAGCTTATGATTTCCAGATCGTAGTTAAATCCTTCCAGTCCACCTACTGGCAGGCAGCCCTTCAGGGAATGGATCAGGCAGCGGAAGAACTCGGTGTTACCTATTCCGCACAGGGACCGGCTTCCGAGTCCGACATCGCAGACCAGGTTAACATGCTGAACAGTGCTATCAACGGCGCTCCCGCAGGTGTAGGCCTTGCAGCATGCGATACCTCTTCCGTTATGGAATCTCTTCAGGCAGCAG
The DNA here is from genome assembly GCA_946538475.1 of uncultured Blautia sp. Taxonomy (GTDB): domain Bacteria; phylum Bacillota; class Clostridia; order Lachnospirales; family Lachnospiraceae; genus Blautia_A. Next base: position 60 of record CAMNGN010000050.1, on the reverse strand, counting down.
TAGACGCAGGCGTTCCGATCGTTGCATTCGATACCGGTATCGCAGATGCTCCGGAAGGCT
>CAMNGN010000049.1 GCA_946538475.1 uncultured Blautia sp. | reverse complement strand
CCCTGCTCCGGAGTCCTGTCGATCGAAGTCGACGTGGCCGGAATGGCAAACACCGAAGAATTGACAAGTCCGGTTCCGTCACTGTTAAACACATTGGCAAATATCTTCTCTTCCTGATACAAAGTATTGTTGTCCAGTATCAGGTAGTCTTCGCTCAGATTATCGATCACTCCGGATTGCTTATCCAAAATAAACGGAATCAGTTCGCCATAATTTCTTTCTTCCTCAACCTCCGAATTGATCACTCGCGTATCATTTCCGTATGCGATAATGCACTTTGTCCCGGGGCCGATCTCGGCAACATTTACTCCCTTATTTCGAAGCAGGCTCATCGTAGTTTCATCTTCAAAGATCCTTGGATCTCCTGTGTTGAGAATAAAGCCATAATCTTCGTCGTTCAGAAGCATCAGAAATGTGTTCAGATCCTTGGCTGTGGTCAGCCGTTCATCTTTTTCACTCTTGTAAACAGCAAAGTCCTTATCCCAGTAAGCATATTCCGGATCTTCCCTGTGATCTGTCAGTCCATGGTTTTCTGTCAGATAGTTACCGAAATAATTCGTTATCTTTAAAGCTCCGGACACATTCATATGTGAGTCTTCATCATAACAGTCAACGTTAAGATCTACGATATCCTCTTCAGGGAAATTGATATAGTCGACTCCGTATTCATCTGCTATGTCCTGCGCTGTGTTGACTTCTTTCCAGCTCGTCGTCTTTGATATCGGATATGGCAGATAGGTCAGCAATACATCGATATTCCTTTTTTGGCACTCTTCGATTATTTTTCTCAGGTACTCCATGCCCGTCGTTTCTTCTTCGAGCTTTTTACCCTTGTTTTCTATGAGCTTGTCGGGCTGCGCTACTCTTACCCGCGCCTCTGCTCCATATTCATGTGTACTCTCCCCTGCAAAATCTTCTTCGGTAATTTCAGTCCATCTCGAATGATAGACGGAATAATTCCACAAAAGTCCTGTTTTTGTAGGTTTCTCGTACACGATTTCCTCGCCCTCTTCCGGCTCCTCTGTAACTTTATCGTCATTCGGATCGTTTACCAGATCGAACACCGCCCGCATCTTGGTCAGTGACAGAGGAAACGCATCGAGTGACAGATGCTGATACGAAAAATTATCGGATGCTTTCCGCTGATTGGACAGGAACAGGCAGTCAACAACGACGGTTTTGGGTGTACAGTAGTCCAGCGCATTCATAAGATTCCAGTACGAGACGGCGATCTCACAGCTGTGCCCCCCAAAATTGTACGAGGTAATACCATACCGGTTCCACAGTTCCATCGGATAAACCGCATTGAGCATATGGCTGGATCCCAGGAACAGCACATCGATATCCTTTGCATGTTCAAAAAACGGAGCATATTTAAAGGCACTTGACTTTCTTTCCGCTATTTCTGTCGCTCCGGACAGTACAGCTATGATCAACGCGCACACGATGATACAGCTTAATAGACGTTTTATTATTTTTTTCATCAATAAGCTCCTAAAACTGGAAGTAGATAAAGTTGGCGGCATCATAGCCGGGTCCCCAGATCCCGAATGTCAGGATGAAGAATACCGCAAACACATATATGATCCACCTGAAGATATAATCCTGCTCCAATATGGTTTTTCTTATACAGATCCCCATATTCTTCAATATATCCGCTATGATCAGAACAGCGATACATATCAGCATAAGTCTGAAGTTCTTTTCGTCAAGCCCCAAAGTATAGAGAGAGCCGTCAAAAAGGATCCACGGGTTATCGGCACGGAGAATAGACTTTACTATCGTAAGGCCTGTCCGGAATCCTTCTGCCCGGAAAAAGATCCAGGCCAGATCGATCAGGCAGAAGGTCATAAGTGCCTTATACAGCCTGAATCCCAGGGACTCTTCGTGCAGATCAAGCAGTTTTATGATCTTTTTACGCACAGGCATAAGGTACTCACCCGCCACCTGAAAAAGCCCGTTCAGGCCGCCCCACACAATATAATGTATTCCCGCGCCGTGCCAAAGGCCGCTCGCCAGGAAGACGATCATGCGGTTAACATTCTTTCTGAACTTACCTTTTCTGTTGCCGCCAAGCGGGATGTACAGATAGTCACGGAACCACGAAGTAAGGGAAATATGCCATCTTCGCCAGAAATCCGCCACACTTGTCGCGGTGTAAGGTGCGTCGAAGTTTTCCATCAGCCGTATTCCGAGTATATTGGCTGCGCCGATGGCGATCGTGGAATATCCGGCAAAATCGCAGTAGATCTGAAAAGCGAACAAAACCGTCGCCACGATAAAGTACCAGCCGCTGAATTTTGTATACCTGTTAAAAACAGTATCGACGACGATCGCAATTCTGTCAGCCAGCACGATTTTGAGGAAATAGCCCCAGAGCATGCAGAGAAGCCCTTCTTTAAATTTCTCAAAGTCGAACTTTGCAGGCTTTGCCAGCTGCTTCAGCAGATTTTTGGATCTCTCGATAGGCCCCGCTACAAGCTGCGGAAAGAAGGACACATAAAGTGCATACCGAAAAAAGTTTTTTTCTGCGTATATATCGCCTCTGTATACATCCACAGTGTAGCTCAGCGCCTGGAAGGTAAAAAACGATATTCCGACGGGGAGAAGAATGTCCGCTTCGGGAATATACAGGTTGATATGGGCCGCGGCCATGACCCGGTCAAAGATCTTTATCGCAAAATTGGTGTATTTAAAATAGAACAGAATGCCCAAGTTTAACGCAAAGCTTAGCGCAACAACTGTTTTTTTAAGACGCACCTGATCTTTACCGGAATACCGTTTCGAGATAATATCAATAAAAATGCCGCTCAGATAGGTGATAAGCGTCGATGTGAAAAGCAAAACGATATATTTTGGATTCCATCCCATGTAAAAGTAATATGAGGCGATCAACAGCCAGATATATTTGACCTTTTGCGGGATGATAAAATAAACCAGTGTAACGATCGGGAAAAAGATCAGGAACGCAGATGAATTAAATAACATACTTATATTATTCCCTGTGTACTGTCTGACTGTCATCGCGGCAGTACGGCGGTCCTCCTGTGCAATACCAAATTTTACTATTTCTTAAAGAAAATGTTAAGGAAATTATAAGGTTTCGAAGTGTTTTTGTCAATCGTTCATGCAATCGGAAGCAAACCTCTGTGGTGAAGCACTTATAATACAGCAGGATCGAAGGTTTTATTTGTCAACGACTGCGAGCCATGATAATATTCTAATCGACATCTTATAAACCGGATCTTCGGTAGCATTTTGTATGCTTTACTCTTTTAAGCCGCAATCGCGCAGCAAGTGCACAATTCAGCTGTAAATAGTAACAACATTTTACCGATGATCCACAGCATTCTGAGCACCCGGGAGTATCCAAATGACAAGCACGCCCGATATCGTCCCGCAGCGGAACATACATAAAAACGATCGTTCCCCTGTACAATTCTATCTCGCCCCCATGGAAGAGATCACAGGTTATGTCTACCGAAATGTCTACAGAGATCTTTTCGGTGATATTGACAAGTATTTCACGCCCTTTGTCACACCGACTCAAAAGAAGGTGCTGAAGAGAAAAGAGCAAAAAGAAGTCGCCCCGGCGAACAACCGCAGCATGAACGTGGTGCCGCAGATCCTCACCAATCAGTCTTCACAGCTCATCGATACCGCGCTTTATCTCTATGAGCTCGGGTACCGCGAAGTGAACCTGAACCTCGGCTGTCCTTCCGCTACCGTTGTGCCCAAGCATAAAGGTGCAGGCTTTCTTTCCGACTTAAACAAACTCAACGCCTTCTTTGACGAAGTTTTTTCTAATCCATTGTTCGGAAACAATGTGATGGAGCTATCCGTCAAAACACGGCTGGGGCTCGTCTCCGCTGATGAATTTCCTGAGATTCTGGAGATATACAACCGTTACCCTCTCTCCGAAGTCATCATTCATCCGCGGGTGCGGACCGATTATTATAAAAATCAGGTGAACCTCGAGGCCTTCTCCGAAGCGCTCGAAACCTGTGTGCACCCGATATGCTATAACGGAGATCTGTTCTCCTTAAATGACATTATGTCCTTTACTTCCGGGTTTCCTTCTGTCAGCCGCATCATGCTTGGCAGAGGCATCGTGGCAAATCCGGGGCTGATCAGAGAGCTGCGGACCGGCAAAAAGATCAGCCGTAAAGAGCTGTTTGCATACGAAAAAGCCCTCTATGACGGTTACACAGAGAGCTACGGTGATGCGAATAATGCAGTTTACAAAATGAAAGAAGTCTGGTTTTACCTGAGCCGGATGTTCGACGATCCCGAGAAAGTTCTTAAGAAGATCTGCAAGACGAAACACCCCGCAGCGTATCGTGCGGTTGTTGAAGAATTAATGGTGTCAGGCACCGTGAACAAAATGTGAACAAGGAAGCCGAAACAGCACTGTTTCGGCTTCCTTGTTCACATTTTGTTCACGGTGCCTGACACCATCTTTCCTATAATACTCACTTGTACCCGTTTTTCTCAAAAAACTCAAGCAATAATTCCCCCATTTTTTCACTCCCCGCAATATAACTGCCGTGACCCTCACCGCTCAGTATCATTAGTTCCGCATCAGGAATGCTCTCCGCGATCATCTCGGTGTGCTCTTCTTTGATAATGTCATCATCCCCCGCAGTGAGAACAGGCCGATATGTGATGCTTTTGCAAACGATCTGTTTTTTACTGTCAAACGGTCCACCTTCTTTCTCATCATAAGCGATTTTTATATTGCGCTTCTCTTATGTACCAAAAAGGAGGGTCCAAACGGACACCTCCTTTTTGGGTACAACGCTTTAAAGGCGTTTATGCTGCGTCATCAAGTGCAGCCTCGTCCTCGGTTGCAGTTTCTGCAGCTTCGGCTGCCTCGTCTTCAATCTTGGGGCGTGATTTCCTGCCGGGCTCAATCGTAACGTATTCCTTCTCCTCAAGAGGAGTAGGATCCGGAATGACGATCTGATCGAGGCCTTCAGAGGACAATTCAATAGTCTGCCCGCCCTGAACATTGGTCGCAAAGAGATCGAGGACATCATTCAGGCTGCGAACTTCGCCAATTTTATCAAGCGCATTGCCAAAGACCTCTTCCACTATCTTTGTAATTGCTTCCTCCTGTGCAGCCAGTTGCTCTTCCGTCGGGTTTTCAACAGACGCCAATCCCAGATCATACCACTTTCCGTTAAGATATGCCGCCATCACTATCTGGTCGGGCGTTTCCGAGCCATCAGGTATCGTCGCATGGAACAGTACCGGAACCGCATATCCGGTCGGCACAACCATATTGATCGTGCTTCCGTCCTGACCTGCACTGCCGGTGCCCGAGAAGTATACCTTTCCTATCTCTCCACCGATCCACTGAAGCAGATCCTGCTGCCACGGCTCCAGCACTTTCTCTTCTTCAGGTTCTTCCGTCTTCTCACTGTCATCTGCGGACGCGACAGCATCTACTATAGAGGCGATGAAATCTCCCGTCTTTTCCAGGAAGGACTTTTCATCTTCTTTCTTTTGTTCCTCTTCCCATACAGTCATTTGCTGCTGTACACTTTCAGGGAAAATGGAATAATTCTGCTCTTTCAGCTCCTCCATGATATTCATAAAGTTATTGACCAGTTCATCGGCCTTGATGCTATGGAAGTTCATGATCCAGTTTCCGGTGTCAAACGCTTCCGAATCGGGAAGGTTCAGTGTTACGATCGCGCGGTCTTCTTCGATCGATTCCGGTTTGTCTTCCAATGCAAGGCATGTCTTGTCGATCGCGCTTTTAAGTACATCCGAATACTGTTCCATTCCTGATGCCTTAAGTGCCCAGGGAAGAAGCTCAGAAAGCTGAACATAGTCTGTCTGCGGTACCATAGCGCAGTCAGTGATAAACCAGAACACTCTGGCTTCTTCTGTCGTCATACCACCCTCGTCTCTCAGAAGATACGAGATCCGGTTGAGAAGTGAAGAGTTGGTATGTACGCCACCGTGGTCATTTATTGCTGTAGGCTCTTTCACCTTGGCCTGATAGTAAAAGTCCCAGGTGTATTCCGGCTGAGAGGTCTGATGCGGATCCTGCATATTGCGGACTTTCTCCACGCTGTTCGCGCCCATCCACCAGTTATCCGGCTCTACGTCGCCCGACATGACATCGCAGTTTTTACCCTGAATATCGCTCATCGCTTCGTTGATGGCGCCATAGTCGTTCATGTAGGAATTGTAAGTCATCACCGAGCCGGTCACACAGTGGGTGAACTCATGTGCTATAACATCAAGGCACCGGGAATAGTCATTGATCTTGCTCGCCGCGAAGCACTGCATGCCATAGAGTTTACCCATGTAGCAGGCATTGTTGATCTCGTTGTAATGGTCATCGCAGAAGTTATTGAGGACAATGATCGGTGTTCCCTCTCCGTCACCACCGGTCCAGCCGATCTCGTTATAGTAATCCCATGCACGGCAATAGTTGTAGAGTGACAGGAGTCCTACCTGATCCCATTCTTTGTTATCCGGGCTGGATTCCAGCACCACCTGACCATTGTTGTAAAGAAAATCATAGCAATTTGCGATGACGATCCTGCGCTCGAGGTTTCCCAGATAGTACATGCCGGTCCGTCTGTCACGCATTACCGTTACGCTGATCTCTTTTTCAGTGCCGTCCGAAAGATCGACGTATCCTGTGTACTCTGCCGGCTCCATAAATTCAAAAATGTAGCTCGCATCGCTGCCGGCATTACCCGCTTCATCTCCCGGGAGAATAGCCGGCATATCGTACAGATACTCACCGCCTACGGTGATATAATGAGCCAGATAAGGAAGGTCAGAACTGTTCTGCACGCTTCCTGCCGGGTTGTTGGTGTAAACCACCCATACCATACGGCTCGACTCATCAGCTTCTTCAATGTCAAATGATATCGTGGTTTTCGGAATGATAACCTTTCCGGTATACTCACTAAGGACCTCGGGCTTCACTCCAAATGTCTCATTGACTTTCGCAGCCGCAATCTCTTCTGCCTGCTCAGCCATGATCTCGGTTTCTGTATCAGCCACATCCGGCATCTCCGATTCCACACTGCTGCTGAGGGCGATCATCTTTCCGTCCTTGTCGGTGATCACTTTTACAGCACCGCCGCATACGGTCGTATCTTCGTAGATCTGCCGGAAAATATAATATCTGTTTCCCATCGGATCGGTGATGTCACGCCACGGGATAAACTCCGTGTTGGCGTCCGCACCGATGAGCGTCATCATCGAGTTGACCACAACAGACGCTTCATCCGCGTTTGTGACAGGGCTGTCTGTACATGTTCCGTCCACAAATGTCACCTGATTGTTGTGGGCAAAGATACCATCCTGTCCACCGTTCAGCTTAACGAGGTCATCCATCGTAAGCTGCCCTTTTGCTTTTACCGCTGCCTCCGCTGCGCACATCTTGTCATCTTCGCTCGTATCGGTTATCTCGAGCGTGTCTGTCGTCTCCGCAAAAACCGAGGCTGAGCCGGACAGCATAGTGCAGGATAAGCATAATGCTGCTACTTTCTTCCACTTTTTCATATTTGTTGTCCTTTCTGCCGGTGTGCTGTCTCGATGATTCTCATAATGATAATTGAGGCAGTACAACAGCTGCATTTCTAATTCTCTTAGTATTCTACAGTAAACCGCAAATAGCAGTTTACTATAGAGATATACGCAGGTTGCAACATATTTCCTCGGTAACAATTGTTTATTTAATCATACCATCCTGATATGATTTTTTCCACAAAAAATACCGTCTGTATCCATTTTTTCCTGAATCAGGGGGGCAGATTCCTCCTCATAGAATACAGACGGTTATTATATGCTTTTCTTCCTGTCCGTGTTTTTACACTCTGTTTTCAAGCACCCTCTGAAGGAATTGTCTTGTTCTTTCCTCTTTCGGATTCTCAAAAAAGTCTTTAGCCCGGCCTTCTTCCACCACCACGCCGCCTTCCATAAAAACGATTCGGTTTGCGGCTTCCCTGGCAAAGCCCATCTCGTGAGTCACGACAACCATGGTCGTTCCCTCATAGGCCAGCTTTTTCATTACATCCAGAACCTCTCCCGTCAGCTCGGGATCGAGCGCGGAGGTCGGTTCGTCAAACAGCAGCACACGCGGTCCCGGAGCCATGGCACGGGCTATGGCCACTCTCTGCTGCTGTCCGCCCGAGAGCTGGTCGGGATAATAATCTGCGCGGTCGGCCATGCCTACCTTCTGCAGCATCTCATATGCTGTCCTCTCAGCTTCAGCTTTTGGTATCTTTCTCGCGGTGACAAGACCTTCCATCACATTGCGGAGGGCTGTCATGTTGCGGAACAGGTTGAAGCTCTGAAACACGAATCCCATGTGCATCCGCATTTCACGTATCTGCTTAGGCGTTACTTTGGTCATATCGTATTGATATTCGTCAAAAAGGATCTCTCCCTGCTCGGCCCTTTCCAAAAAACTGATGCAACGGAGCAGAGTAGTCTTGCCCGAACCGCTGGGACCCAGGATTGCCACCACTTCTCCTTTATCTACGCGGAACTCCACTCCCTTCAGGACATCCAGATCATCGAAGGATTTGTGTACATTTTTCACCTGCAGCATTCTGCTCTTCCTTTCATATCATCCAAGAATCGGCTTTTTACGGCCGGTGCTCTCCTTGTGTTCCCAGACGAGCTTTTTCTCCACCGCCGCCTGGATCCATGTAAGCACAGTACAGAAAATCAGGTAGATCACAGCCGCTTCACAGTAAAGCGCAAACGGCTCGAAGGTTCTGGCCGCGATCTGCTGGGCTGTTGTAAACAATTCCACAACCGTGATGCTCGAAGCAAGCGAAGTGTCCTTCACCAGTGAGATCAGGTTGTTAAACAGGGATGGAAAAGCGATTGGGAAAGCCTGCGGGATCACCACCCGGGCCATCAGCTGCGGATAGCTGAGACCGACCAGATAAGCAGCTTCGGTCTGTCCTTTGGGCACCGCGAGTATCGCCGCACGGATCACCTCGGCATTGTAGGCCGCAAGGTTCATGCCAAAGGCGATGACCGCCGAAGGGAAAGCTTCCAGCATGATCCCCAGGGACGGAAGTCCAAAAAAGATGATAAACAGCTGAACAAGAAGCGGCGTTCCTCTGAAGATCCATATGTAGATCTGCGAGAACTGCTTAAGAACAGGTACATCCGCCACCTGAAAAAGGGCGAGCAAAAGCGCGAGCACCAGACTGAACGCAAACGAAAGGATCGTAAGCGGTATTGTCACTCTGATGCCCGGTATAAGAATTTTTGTGAACGATGAAATCAGTATTTCCGCAAGTCTCTGTGTCATTCTTCCGCGCCTGAAATATCACTTCCGAAGAATTGTTCGGACAGTTTAGTAAGTTCTCCTTCTTCACGAAGCTCTGTGATGGCCTGATCGATCGCTTCTTTAAGAAAAGCCGATTCCTCGCCTTTTCGCAGCGGGATGGAAACCTTCGATGCGTCGTCGGTGAGAGCTGCGATCTTGATAGCCGCATCCGGACGAACTGTCAGGTAGTCATAGATAGAAACCTCTGCATTCAGCGTGGCATCGACACGGCCACTGAGAAGCATATCGATGGTTTCGCTGAGGGTGTCGACATTTTTCACCTCGGCACCGTAGTCCTGTGCGAGATACATATATGTGCTGTTAAAGCTGTTAGCAGTTGTCTTTCCGGCCAGATCTTCGAATGTCTTTATCTCTTCTTCGTCGTCACGGACAACCAATGCGGTGCGGATATAGGCATAAGGCTCAGAAAAATCATACTTCTCCGCTCTCTCCTCGGTCTCTTCCACACCGTTGATGACAGCGTCATATCTTTTGCTGTCCAGGCCTGCGAACAGTCCGTCCCATTCTCCTTCGACAAACTCCGCCTCGACGCCCAGTTTTTCGGCGATCAGCCTGCCGACCTCGGTGTCATAACCTGTCAGGTTGCCGTCTTCGTCATGATATGTCCAAGGTGCCCAGGTTCCTTCCATCGCAAAAACGATCTTGCCTTCTTCTTTGATCTTATCCAGCTGATCCTCCGCGAAAACCGCCGCAGGAAGCATTGCAGCGATAGCTGCAGCCATGGCAAGACCGGTCAACATTCTTTTTTTCATGCTCAATGTCCTTTCATATGCATCCAAATCAAGGATAACCGGCAATCCTCTTCATTGTCTGCCGGTAACCATAAGTTCACTCTGCCGATTATGGATAATATTACTGTGTATTACATCGGGCATTGTAGCATTTTCCTTTACAACTGTCAACTTTTTGTTGATATTTACAGCTCTGCAACCGCGAATGTCAACATCCTCTTACTACAGTTCCTTTACATATCCTTTGTCGGTCTTTCTATAGCCCATCTTATCCAGATAGTTTTTATGCTTATCCGCCTGATTGTTGAAGATCAGACGTTTATATCCCTGCTTCTTCAGCTCCTGAATCAGAAAACGCCCCGCCGAACAGTCCCTGTACGCAGGTGTCGTATAATCCAGAATAATATTGATTTCTCCGTTCTTTCCCGCTCTTCCCAGAAAGATGCCTGCCGGATTCTCTTCACACATGATGGCGTAAGCCACATTGCCCTGGGCTCCGCTCATATTGAAATCAGGAAAGAAGGCGGCGATATCGCTTCCATAGTGATCGATAAAATACTTGAAGAAGCCTTCCTTCACTTCTCCCGGTACCAGTTCATAGTTCTTGGTGTCCGTGGTTTTCAACAGTTTGATCAGGTTGTAGATGTTGATCACGATCAGACAGCCGTTCATCAGCGCCAGTGGAAACGATCCGATGATAAGCGCATAAGTTCCCGATACGATACTGCCGATCGTGTTGATCACCCGGAGCTTAACCACCGAGGACATCAACATCGAAAACACTACAAGAAACGAGCCTAAATAACCAAACAGTTCAATAGCCATATATTCTTCTCCTTCCTCTGGGTCAATGGGGACGTTTCCTCTCAGCACCCGAACAGCTCTGCCGTCTTCTCCATCCGCTCAGCAACCTCAACGCCAAACGGACATCTGCTCTCGCACCCCTTGCACCCGATGCACGCAGATGCGGTGACGCCCAGCGCTTCATAATGCGCTTTGACACTCTCGGGGACCTCCGGCTGCAACACAGCCAGATCATAGAATTTATTGACCATCGCAATATCGATATTTACGGGACATGGCTTACAGTGTCCGCAATATGTGCACTGCCCTGTGTAAGAATGAAGCGGAGCTGACGCAAGCACAGATGCGTAGTCTTTTTCTTCATCCGAAGCGGTTTCGTAGGAAAGCGCTTCATCCACCTGTTCTTTCGTATCATAGCCGCAGAGGATCGAAGAAACGCCCGGCCTGGTAAGTGAATAGTGGATCAATTGTTTTGCGGAGAAGGCAGTGCCGAACGGGGATGTCGCAGCGTCGAACAGACGACCGCCGAAGAATCCCTTCATAACTGTGATTCCTACATCTTTTTCCTCACAAAGCTGATAAAGCGCCGCTCTTTCCGGGTCGATTCCGGCGTAATCGGTCCCATCGTACCCGCCAAACATGGAATCCAGATCCTCGGTTGCAGGCCTCATATCAAATGCCGGGTTGATCGAGAACAGGATCATCTCGATAAAGCCGGATTCCGCCGCCTGCACGGCGATCCTGGGATTGTGGGTGGACAGTCCGATATGCTTGATCACGCCCTGATCATGAAGCTGATGCACATATTTTATATAGTCCGAGTTCATGCTGTAGTCCCACTCTTCCTGCGCATCGATGTAATGAATCATACCAAGGTCGATATAATCCGTCTGCATACGCTTCAGAATGTCCTCAAATGCCGGAACTACATATTTCAGATCCCTGGAACGGACATACTGCCCATCCTGCCAGGTGGAACCGATGTGTCCCTGCACGATCCACTTCTCCCGGTTCCCCTTCATTCCTTTTCCGATGATGTCTCTGGATTTAGGGTCGGGCATCCAGCAGTCGATGATATTGATTCCCTTCTCACCCGCATAGCGCACCAGCTCTACGGACTCCTCCTCATCATGTCGCTCCAGCCATTCTCCGCCAAATCCGATCTCACTGACCATCAATCCGGTCTTTCCCAGTCTTCTGTAATTCATGGAAATCCTCCTTCTATATTATTCCGGAAATGCTCATACTTATTGTACAACACATCTTTCAATAGAGCAAGACAGGGGACAGGTTCCTCGACTTTGAGTCAAGGAACCTGTCCCCATGATTCACTTTTTCATCCAAGGATCAGGAACAAAATCACACTGACGAGAGTACTTGTCAGGCCGACGCATGCCTCAAAGGGAATGAGCTTCATGCGGTCGCTGATACTCATGTTGACGGAACCGCCTG